>CAZEZD010000361.1:0-3390 GCA_964516115.1 uncultured Hyphomicrobiales bacterium | reverse complement strand
CGAGGGCCGCTACATCCTCGGCCAGATCGCCGCGCGCATGTCGAAGACCGGGACGGTCGGCTATATCGGCTCCTTCGCCATCCCCGAGGTCGTCTCCGGCATCAACGCCTTCATGCTCGGCGCCCAGTCGGTGCGCCCCGACCTGAAGATCAGGATCGTCTGGGTCAACACCTGGTACGACCCCGGCAAGGAGGCCGACGCCGCCAAGGCGCTGGCCGACCAGGGCGCCGACATCCTCGCCCAGCACACCGATTCGCCCGCCGCCATGCAGGTCGCCGAGCAGCGCGGCATCCTCGCCTTCGGGCAGGACTCCGACATGCTGCGCTTCGGCCCGAAGGCGCAGCTGACCTCGATCGTCAACGACTGGGCGCCCTATTACCTCCAGCGGGTGCAGGCGATGCTCGACGGCAAGTGGGCTTCCGGCGACACCTGGGGCGGGCTGAACACCGGCCTCGTCCACATGGCGCCCTATACGAACATGCCGGCCGAGGTGAAGGCCCAGGCTGAGGCGACGGAGGCCGCCATCAAGGCCGGCACGCTGCATCCCTTCCGCTGCCCCATCGTCCGGCAGGACGGAACAACCGTCGAGTGCAAGGGCAACGGCGTTCTGGCGGACGAGCAAATCCTGAGCATGAACTTCTATGTCCGCGGCATCGAGGACCGGGTGCCGAGCGCCAACTGACGGCGTTGCATTGCGCGACGGCGATCGTCTAAATCCCTGCCAATGACGCCCGCCGCACCCTGCGGCGGGCTTTGCGTCTCCGGCTCCGATGTCCGCTCCCGCCCAAACGCCCGCGCTCGCCGCCTTCCGCCGCATCGTCGTGAAGGTCGGCTCCTCGCTGCTCGTCGACGGCGACAAGGGCGCGCTCAAGCAGGTCTGGCTGGAGACTCTCGGCGCCGACATCGCCCGCCATGCCGCGCGCGGCGCGGACGTGCTCGTGGTGTCTTCCGGCGCCATTGCCCTCGGCCGCACGATCCTCAGGCTGCCGAAGGGGCCGCTGGAGCTGGAGCAGAGCCAGGCGGCAGCCTCTGTCGGCCAGATCGCGCTCGCCCGCGCCTGGTCGGAGGTTCTCGGCCGCCACGGCATCGTCGCCGGGCAGATCCTCGTTACGCTGCACGATACCGAGGAAAGACGCCGCTACCTCAACGCCCGCAACACCATGGAGACGCTGTTCGCCGTGCGTGCCGTGCCCGTCGTCAACGAGAACGACACGGTGGCGACCGACGAGATCCGCTATGGCGACAACGACCGCCTCGCCGCCCGCGTCGCGACCATGGTCGGTGCGGACTGCCTCGTGCTGCTCTCCGACATCGACGGGCTCTATACGGCGCCGCCGCAGAAGGACCCCGCTGCGACGCTGATCCCGGTCGTGCCGCGTATCACGCCGGAGATCGAGGCCATGGCGGGCGGTGCGGCGTCGGAACTCTCCCGCGGCGGCATGACGACCAAGGTCGAGGCCGGCAAGATCGCGACGACCGCCGGCACCACCATGGTGATCGCCTCCGGCAAGTACGACGCGCCGCTGGCGCGGATCGAGGCGGGCGGACCCTGCACGTGGTTCCTGACCCCGACCCATCCGGTGACCAGCCGCAAGAAGTGGATCGCCGGCTCGCTGGAGCCGCGCGGCGTACTCTGGCTCGACGCCGGAGCGGTCGACGCCCTGCGTCATGGCAAGAGCCTGCTGCCGGCCGGTGTCGCCAAGGTGGATGGTGCCTTCGAGCGGGGCGACTGCGTCGTGGTGCGCGGCCCCGACGGCGCCGAGATCGGCCGCGGCCTCGTCGCCTATGATGCGGTGGCGGCGGTGCAGATCATGGGCAAGAACTCCAAGGCGATCGAAACCATCCTCGGCTACAAGGGCCGCAAGGAGATGATCCACCGCGACGACCTCGTGCTCGCGGCGGAGTAGTGGGCGTCTCCATCCCGTCGGCATGTCCTGCACAACCGAAGTGCGTCGTTCGAGGCTCGCCTCCGGACGATGCCGGCGCATCGTCGGCAGCTCGCACCTCAGGATGAGGCGGGTTGATGAACTGCATCAGCGCCGACGGACGCTCGACCGCTACGCTCATCCTCCGACGTGCAATCCACTGCCCTCCTCATCCTGAGGTGCGAGGCGGCAGCCGAGCCTCGAAAAACGCACTTGGGTCTTGCGGGTCACCAACTCCTGCGGCCACCGCCTGTCGTCCTACCGCCCCGCGCGCTTCAGCAGCCGTTCGGCCCGCGTCAGGTGCGGCCGGTCGAACATCTCGCCGCCGATGTTGACGACGCCGGCCGTCGGCTGCGCGGCGAAGGCGGCGACCACCGCCTCGGCCCCGGCGATGGCCTCGGCCGTCGGCGTGAACACCGCGTTGATCACCGGCACCTGCGCCGGATGGATCGCCATCTTGGCGGTGAAGCCGTCGCGCCGTGCCTCCTCGCACTCGCGCCTCAGGCCCTCCGTATCGCGGAAGGCCGGGAAGACGGTGTCGATCGGCTGCACGCCGGCCGCCACCGCCCCCATGAGGCAGAGCCCGCGCGCGAGACGGAAGGGTTCGGTATGACGCCCGTTGGGCGCGCGGTTGGTCTCGGCGCCGATGTCGGCGGAAAGGTCCTCGGCGCCCCAGGTCAGCCCCGACAGGCGGGGGCTCGACCCCTGATAGGTGCCGAGCGTGAAGATGGCCTTCGCCGTCTCCGTCGCCACCACAACGATGCGAATCGTGCCCTCGTCGATGCCGGCGATGGCCTCGAGCGCGGTCAGCTTGGCGTCGAGATGGATCACGTCGCGGCCCGACTCACTCTTCGGGAGCATGATCGCGTCAGGACGGGCGGCGACCACGGCCTCCAGATCCTGATCCGTCAGGCCGGTATCGAGCGCGTTGACGCGCACCATCAGCAGCGGGCGATCCTTTGCCGGCACATGCTGTTGCAGGAACGAGCGGGCTGTCGCGCGGGCGAGCGGCTTGTTGGCGGCCGAGACCGAATCCTCGATGTCGAGGATCAGCGCGTCGGCGCCGCTGTCCAGGCCCTTCGCCAGCTTCTTCTCCGAATCGGCCGGCACGAACAGCATCGAGCGCATGGCCTCAGGCTCCGCGCTTGAGGACGAGCGACTGCCGGATGCATTCGGCCACCAGCTTGTCGTGCTGGTTATAGGCCCGGTGGTGGAACTCGACGACGCCCATGGTCGGGCGCGATTTCGATTCGCGCGTCGACGTGACGGTACTCTCGCAGTGCACCGTGTCGTTCTCGAACAGCGGGTGGGGGAACTTGACGTCGGTCATGCCGAGATTGGCGAACAGCGTGCCGTTGGTGGTGTCGGGAACGGAAATGCCGATGAGCAGGCCGAGCGTGAACAGCGAGTTCATCAGCGGCTGACCCCATTCGGAGGCCTCGGAGAACTGCCGGTCGATATGCAG
>CAZEZD010000360.1:0-3393 GCA_964516115.1 uncultured Hyphomicrobiales bacterium | reverse complement strand
CCGCATCGTCATGGACCTCCTGCGCCGCGTCGCCGTCGAGAACGAGGCGTCCATCATCACCGTGACCCACGACGAGAAGATCTTCTCGCGCTTCGACAGGCTGGTGTCGCTCAGGGACGGACGGATCGACGGGTGAGAGCCGTCCGACCAGAGCCTGAAACCTCTCATCGATGATCGTCGTGCCGTCTATTGGGCAGAGCATCTGAAAGGCGACGATCGCTCGGGCGAGCCTCACCCGGTGGCCATGTCGACCTCCGCCCCAACCGGCTTCTCTCCGCGCAGCACCACATAGATCGCCGGGATGACCAGCACGGTCAGCAGGGTCGATGAGGCGAGCCCGAACAGCAGCGAGATGGCGAGACCCTGGAAGATCGGGTCGGTGAGGATTGTCACTGCGCCGATCATGGCGGCAAGCGCCGTCAGCAGGATCGGCTTGAATCGGATAGCCCCCGCCTCCAGCAGCACGTCGTTCAGCGATCGGCCCGGTGCGCGGGCGTGTCGGATGAAATCGACCAGCAGGATCGAGTTGCGCACGATGATGCCGGCGAGGGCGATGAAGCCGATCATCGACGTCGCCGAGAAGGGCGCGCCGAACAGCCAGTGCCCGATGAGGATGCCGATGAAGGTCAGCGGGATCGGCGTCAGGATCACCAGCGGCAGCTTGAACGATCCGAACTGCATGACGACCAGGATGTAGATGCCGAGCAGGGCCACCATGAAGGCAGCACCCATGTCGCGGAACGTCACCCAGGTCACCTCCCATTCGCCGTCCCAGAGGAGAACCGGCTTGGTCGTATCGACGGGCTGGCCGTTGAGCGCGATGACAGGTTTCGGCACAGCGCCCCAGTCGGCGGCATCCATGGCGCGCTGCACGGCGATCATGCCGTAGAGCGGCGCCTCGAAGGCCCCGGCGAGTTCCGCCGTCACCATTTCGGCGGCGCGGCCGTTGCGGCGGAAGACCGGTAGCGACGTGGTCTCGCGGGTGAGCCGCACGACGTCGCCGAGTTCGACGACCGAACGGTCTCCGGGAAGGATATTGGCCGGCACGGGCGTCGACAGAGCCCGCTCGTCGACGACGAGGCTGCTCTTCGACGGTGCAAGGCGGATCGGAATCGGCTGGCGCCCGCCGCCGCGATGCGAATATCCGACGGTCGTGCCGCCGTAGAGCATGCGGATGGTGGAGAAGACGTCACTCTGCTCAACGCGGTGGAATTCGAGTGAATCGTCGGCAACCGTCAGTCGCAGGCGCTCGGCGGACGTGCCGAAACTGTCGTCGACGTCGACGATGAATGGGACCGAGGCGAAGGCCTCACGGACCTTCGTCGCCACCTGCCGGCGGGTCTCGGCGTCGGGTCCGTAGATCTCGGCGAGCAACGTCGCCATGACCGGTGGACCGGGCGGCGGCTCGACCACCTTCACAGCCGTGCGTGCGGGAATCGGCACCGCCCGCAGCCGCTCGCGGACCTCGAGGGCGATGTCGTGGCTGGCGCGCTTGCGCTTGTCCTTCGGGACGAGATTGAGCTGCAGGTCGCCCATCTGCGGCTCGCTGCGCAGGTAGGCGTGCCGTACCAGGCCGTTGAAGTTGAAGGGTGCAGCAGTTCCCGCGTGGCTCTGGATGGACTCGATCTCGGCGATGCCGGCAAGGCGCCCCGCCATCTCCTGCAGCAGCCGGTCGGTCTCCTCGACCGAGGCGCCGCGCGGCAGGTCGAGGACCACGCCGAGCTCCGACTTGTTGTCGAAGGGCAGCAGCTTCACCGTGACGTGCTGGGTATAGAACAGCGCCATCGAACCGAGCGTTGCGATGCCGACGAGGATGAGGAACATCCAGGCACGGCCCTTCGAGGCGAGGATCGGGGCGGCCGCCCACCGATAGCCGCGGCCGAGGATGCCGCCGTCGCCCTCGCCATGGCCGCCGCCATGAGCCGCGTCGTGGCCACCTTCGTGGGCCTTGCCGAACTTCAGCATCAGCCAGGGCGTGACCATGACCGCGACGAAGAAGGAGAAGATCATGGCCGCCGAGGCGTTGGCCGGGATCGGGCTCATATAGGGCCCCATCATGCCCGACACGAAGAGCATGGGCAGGAGGGCGGCGACCACGGTCAGCGTCGCGACGATGGTCGGATTGCCGACCTCGCCGACCGCATCGATGGCGGCCTGCGTCCGCGAGCGGCCATCCTTCATCGCCCAGTGGCGGGCGATGTTCTCGATGACCACGATGGCGTCGTCGACGAGGATGCCGATGGAGAAGATGAGGGCGAAGAGGCTGACGCGGTTCAGCGTGTAGCCCATGATCCGCGCGGCAAAGAGCGTCAGCAGGATCGTCACCGGAATGACGATGGCCACCACCAGCGCCTCGCGCCAGCCAATCGCCAGCCAGACCAGCAGCACGATGGAGACCGTCGCCAGCGCCAGGTGGAAGAGGAGCTCGTTGGCCTTCTCGTTGGCGGTCTCGCCATAGTCGCGGGTCACGTGGACGGCCACCTCGGCCGGCACCACCGTGCCCTCGAGGCGCTTCACGGCGGCGAAGACATCGTGGGCGACGGTGACCGCATTGGCGCCGGCGCGCTTGGCGATGGCGAGCGAGACGGCCGGCGCGCGGTCGAAGCCGCCCTGGCCATTGCGCGACAGGTGGGAGACACGCGCCTCGGCGGTCTCCGTTGCCAGGACCACGCGGGCGACGTCGCGGACATAGACCGGCCGTCCGTCGCGGGTCGTGACCAGCAGGTTGCCGATCTCGGAGAGGCCGGTCAGGGTCTGGCCGGCGACGAGGCCGATCTGGCGGTTCTGGTCGCGCACGGTGGCGGCCGCGAAGGCACGGTTTGCCGATTCCACCTTGCCGGCCAGCGCCTGCAGCGTCAGCCCGGCGCGGGCGAGCAACTCGGGATCGGGCTCGACGCGGATCTCCTCCGGCTGCTGTCCCACGAGATAGGTCAGGCCGATATTGTCGAGCTGCGAGACGGCGACCTGCACCTCGCGCGCGACGCGGGTGAGGTCGTTGGCGCTCCAGCGGTCGGCGGTGCCCGGCTTCGGCGCCAGCGTCAGCACCATGATGGCGACGTCGTCGATGCCGCGGCCGACGATGAGCGGTTCGGGAATGCCGGTCGGCAGGCGGTCGAGATTGGCGCGCACCTTTTCGTGGACGCGCAGGATGGCCGCATCGGCCGAGGTGCCGACAAGGAAGCGGGCGGTGATGAGAGTGCCGTCGTCGCGGGTCTGTGAATAGACGTGTTCGACTCCGTTGATCGACTTGACCAGCGTCTCCAGCGGCTCGGTGACGAGCTTGACCGCGTCCTCGGCCTTCAGGCCGTCGGCGCGCACATGGATATCGACCATCGGCACGGAGATCTGCGGCTCCTCCTCGCGGGGCAGCGTCATCAGGGCGACGATGCCAAG
>CAZEZD010000359.1:0-3396 GCA_964516115.1 uncultured Hyphomicrobiales bacterium | reverse complement strand
ACGGCCTGCCGCAGACCTCGGGCTACTACATCCTGCACGAGGGCCTGATCGGCGTGTTCGGTGACAAGGGCCTGCAGGAAGTGGGCTATTCCGCCATCGAGACCGCCCGCGCGCAGACCTTCAAGGCGCGCGGCGCCTGGCTCGGCATCACCGACAAGTACTGGGCTGCAGCGCTGATTCCCGACCAGAACGCGGAGACGGATTCGAGCTTCAAGTTCTTCCAGTCCGGCACGACCAAGTCGTTCCAGACCGACTTCCTCTCGCCCGCCGTGACCATCGCGCCAGGCGCGACGTCGGAGACCACGACGCGGCTCTTCGCCGGCGCCAAGGAAGTGCGCGTCGTCGACGGCTATTCCGACGCGCTGAAGATCGACCGCTTCGACCGTCTGATCGACTGGGGCTGGTTCTACTTCATCACCAAGCCGCTGTTCGTCGTGATGGACTGGATCTTCATCCAGACGGGCAACTTCGGCATCGCCATCCTGCTGGTGACGCTGCTGATCAAGGCCCTGTTCTTCCCGCTCGCCAACAAGAGCTACGCCTCCATCACCATGATGAAGAAGGTGCAGCCGGAAATGATGGCGCTGCGCGAGCGTTACGCCGAAGACAAGATGAAGCAGCAGCAGGAACTGATGGCGCTCTACAAGCGGGAGAAGATCAATCCGCTGGCGGGCTGCTGGCCGATCCTCATCCAGATCCCGGTGTTCTTCGCGCTCTACAAGGTGCTGTTCATCACCATCGAGATGCGGCATGCGCCGTTCTTCGGCTGGGTCCAGGACCTTTCCGCGCCGGACCCGACATCGATCTTCAACCTGTTCGGCCTCCTGCCATTCACCGTGCCGGCCTTCCTGCTCATCGGCGTCTGGCCGATCATCATGGGCATCACGATGTGGGTGCAGATGCAGATGAACCCGGCCCCGACGGACCCGATCCAGGCCGCGTTCTTCAAGTGGATGCCGATCCTCTTCACCTTCATGCTGGCCTCGTTCCCCGCCGGCCTCGTCATCTACTGGGCCTGGAACAACCTCCTGTCGGTGCTGCAGCAGGGCCTGATCATGCGCAAGTACGGCGTCAAGATCGAGCTGTGGGACAATATGCGGTCGATGTTCGGAGGCGGGCCGACCAAGCCCGCCGGCTGACGGGATGGCGGGCGACCTGATCGAGACCGGGCGCAAGCTCTTCGCGCGGCCCTGGACCTTCTGGCGCGGCACGCCCGACATGAAGCACCTGCCCCCGATGACGGGGGTGGAGATCGCCTTCGCCGGACGTTCCAATGTCGGCAAGTCGAGCCTGATCAACGCGCTCGTCGGGCAGAACAGCCTGGCGCGCACGTCGAACACGCCGGGCCGCACGCAGGAACTGAACTTCTTCCATGTTCCCTCGGAGGAAGGGCCGGGCCTCGGGCTCGTCGTCGTCGACATGCCGGGCTACGGCTTTGCCGCGGCGCCGGAAGCCAAGGTGAAGGCGTGGACCAAGGTCATCCACGACTACCTGCGCGGCCGGCAGAATCTCGCCCGCGTCTATGTCCTCATCGACGCCCGCCACGGCATCAAGCCGGTCGATGTCGACGTGCTGGACGAACTCGGCAAGGCGGCGGTCTCCTACCAGGTCGTCCTGACCAAGGCCGACCAGATCACAGAGCCGGCGCTGGAGAAGCTCGCCGCCGCGACGCTCGACGTTCTCAAGAAGCGGGCCGCAGCCTTCCCTGAGGTGATCGCCACCTCCAGCCGCAAGGGCGAGGGCATCCCGGAGTTGCGCGCCGCCATCGCCCGGGTCGCGGCGGAGAGGGCGTAGAGGCCCGCTCGGTCCGGTCGATCGCGCACATCAAGTGCGTCCTTCGAGGCTCGCTGCCGCTCGCGCCTCTGGATGAGGCGGGGTGGTGCCTGGCATCAGCGTCTGGAAAAGCTTGACCATCGCGCCTTGAGCGACCGCTGTGCAATTGACCACCTGCTCATCCTGAGGCGCGAGCGGCAGCGAGCCTCGAAGGACGCAGTTGCGACGTGCAGGGCGTACCCGCGCCCTGCAACTCGAGGATCCCCTTCCCCTGGCTCGCTGCCGCTCGGTCGGTCGAGGGCGACGTTCGGAGTGGATGATCCCTGCCTTTCGTCGACCGCGGTCGGCGCCCGGAGCGGCTGTTCCGGCCTCGCGGAGGACCTCTGCCGATGGTGGTGCGACAGGTCTTCCCTTCTCAAGCCGGCCAGCGGTCGGTATTGTGACGTCAACAGGGAGACAATCACGATCCTGCGTTCGCCCGAGGGCGCGCACTCCATCCAGCGCCATGGGAGGCGACGTGACCATTGCCGTGCACCTCGAGGGTGTTTCGGTCGCATACGCTTTGGCGGGCGGCGGGAAATATGAAGCGGTCCAGCCGGTCGACCTGTCGGTCAAGGACGGCGAGTTCGTGGCGCTGCTCGGCCCCACCGGCTGCGGCAAGTCGACCCTCCTGAACATCGCCGCAGGGTTGATGGCGCCCTCGTCCGGTACCTGCGACATCTTCGGGGAGCGGCTCACCGGGCTCTGCGGCAAGGCCGGCTATCTCTTCCAGCAGGATGCGCTGATGCCGTGGAAGACGGCGGAGGACAATGTCGCCATCGGCCTCGAAGTCGGCGGCATCAGGCGTTCCGAGGCGCTCGAGCGCGCGCGGGCGATGATGGCCAAGGTCGGTCTCGCCGCCTTCGGCGACCGCTATCCGCACCAGCTCTCCGGCGGCCAGAAGAAGCGCGTGGCGCTCGCCCAGGTGCTGGTGCGCGAGCCGAAGATCCTGCTGATGGACGAGCCCTTCGGGCCGCTCGACGCCCAGACGCGGCTCATCATGAGCGAACTCCTGCTCGACCTCTGGCAGCAGGACCGCAAGGCGGTGATGTTCGTCACCCACGACCTCGACGAGGCGATCGCGCTCTCCGACAGGGTGGTGGTCATGTCCGCCGGCCCCAGCTCCCGCTTCATCGGCGAGTTCGCCGTCGACCTGCCGCGCCCCCGCGACATCGCCGAGGTGCGGTCCGAGCCGGCCTTCCACCGCCTTCACGCCGAGATCTGGTCCTGCCTGCGCGACGAGGTGCGCAAGACCTACGGCCTCATCGACAAGGGGGCCGCAGCATGACGCCGATTTCCCGTCCGAAGCTCCTTGCGCTGCAGATCCTGGTTGCCGTCGCCGTGTTCCTGTTCTGGCACGTGGTCACGACGTGGTCGATCGTCGCCGACGTCAAGACCATGCGCTTCTTCTTCTCGACGCCGATCGACGTGTTCGGCCGCGTCTTCTCCATGTTCCTGGAGGGCTCGGTCTACCGGCACCTGTGGATCACGCTGGTGGAGACGGTTCTCGCCTTCGTCATCGGCGCGACCCTCGGCATCGTCATCGGCTTCTGGTTCGCGCGCAAACCCATCGTCGCCGCCGTC
>CAZEZD010000358.1:1142-3404 GCA_964516115.1 uncultured Hyphomicrobiales bacterium | reverse complement strand
CCGAGCTTGAATCCCATTTCGAGGCGCAGGACCTCGTCGACCTCGCCGAGCGCTTCGGCACCGGGCGTCTGTCCGCCGGCGATCTCGTCGCGGTCATCGGCGCGGGGCTGCGTGGGGCAGGGGAGAGCATCTCGGACCGCGAGGTGGCGGCGCTCACTGCCGCAGGGGGAGCGGCGTCCTACGCCCGGATCGTGTCCGACCTGCTGACCGTCACCTTCGGGGCCGGTTCGGCCGGGGAGGGGGCCGCCGCCGCCCCTTTCGGTCCGGCGCCTCCGGCAGGCGCCAGCCCGAGCCCTTTCCGTGGGACGACGTGATGCGCCTTGCCCTCGGCCGGCTCGGCTGGTCGCCGGATGCCTTCTGGCAGGCAACGCCGCGCGAGCTCGCGGCCGCCCTCGAGGGGGCCTTCGGGCGGATGGGCGGCGCGGCGGACCGCCCGATGCTGGAGCGGCTCATGGCCGCCTATCCGGATCGGTGAGGCCCATCCTCGCAGGGGACTTGCATCTAACACGTGCGTCCTTCGAGGCTCGCCACCGGTCGATGCTGAGGCATCGCCGGAGGCTCGCACCTCAGGATGAGGCGGGTGGGTGAGTTGCACCGGCGTCGACCGACGCTCGGCCGCTCCGCTCTTCCTGCACGTGCAATCCACGGCCTTCCTCATCCTGAGGTGCGAGGCGATAGCCGAGCCTCGAAGGACGCACTTGGCTGATGCAGGGCGCCGATCCGGAGCCCGACAAGCAGGTTCACGCATTCAGGAGCTTCCATGACCGCCATCGACACGCTTTCCGTCGAGATCACCGCCGACACCACCGCCTTCCGCCGCGAGATCGGCGAGGCGGACAGGCTGGCGCGCGGCTTCGGAACCTCGATGAGCCGGGCCTTCGCCAATGCCGTGGTGAAGGGACAGGACCTCGGCAGCGTCGTGCAGACCCTCGGCCAGCAGCTCTCGGCCATGGCGCTGCGCGCGGCGATCAGGCCCGTCACCGACGGCCTGTTCTCTTCCTTCCAGGATCTGCTGATGGGCTTTCGCGGCCTCGGCTCGGGCGTCACCGCGGAGGCCGGCCCGCTGTCCGGCCTCGTTCCCATGGCGCGCGGCGGCGTGATCGCCGCGCCGACCTACTTTCCCATGCCCGGCGGGCGCACCGGCCTGATGGGCGAGCGCGGCGCCGAGGCGGTGATGCCGCTGACGCGCACCGCCGACGGCCGCCTCGGAGTCGCCGCAGGAGGGCAGGGAGCGCGCCCCGCCATCGTCATGAACGTCACGGCCCCGGACGCGGCGAGCTTCCGCCGCTCCGAGGCCGAGATGGCGGCCCTGCTGGCCCGCGCTGTGGCGCGCGGCCGGCGCGGGCTGTGAGGGACTGCGGGAAGGCTCAGGCCGCCTTGGTGAGGAGCACGACCAACTGGTCGAGCAGGTGCAGGCGTTCCTTCTTCAACTCCTCCGCCGTTTCGTCGGAGGCCGGCGTCACCTGCGTGTCGATGCGGTGAATCTCGCGGTTCACCGTGTGATAGCGCTCGGCCAGCCGGGCGAAATGCGCGTCGGTCTGCTTCAGTTTCGAAATGGTCTCGGCCTTGTCCGGGAATTCGGCGGCGAGTTCGTGGGGGGTATGGCTCACTGAATGGGTCTCCTTGGCTGAACCGCCGCCACTATCGCCGCGCCCGTGGCCGGAGGCCTTGTCCAGGATCAAGCGAGGGATGCCATGCCCGCCTTTCACGAGGTGACCTTTCCGCTCGACATCGCCCTGGGGGCGTCCGGCGGCCCTGAACGGCGCACCGACGTGGTGCTGCTCGGCTCGGGCGCCGAGGAGCGCAACGCCCGCTGGGCTCATTCGCGCCGCCGCTACGACGCCGGCTACGGGGTGAAAAGCCTCGCCGGCCTGCAGGCGGTCGTCGCCTTCTTCGAGGAGCGGCGCGGCCGCCTCCACGGCTTCCGCTTCCGCGACCGGCTGGATCACGCCTCCGCCCAGCCCGGCGCGGCGCCGTCGCCCGTCGATCAGCCGATCGGCATGGGCGACGGCGAGAGGCTCGTCTTCGCCCTGGCGAAGACCTATGGGGCAGGCGAGACCGGCTATGTCAGGCCCGTCGTCAAGCCGGTCGCCGGTTCTGTGAGGGTGGCGGTGGATGGGGAGGAGACGGCGGCCTTCTCCGTCGATCCGACGACGGGGCTGGTGACCCTCGCCGCGCCGCCTCCCGATGGGGCGGCGCTGACGGCCGGCTTCCTCTTCGACGTGCCGGTGCGCTTCGACACCGACCGGCTGGACGTGAACC
>CAZEZD010000358.1:0-1132 GCA_964516115.1 uncultured Hyphomicrobiales bacterium | reverse complement strand
TCACCTCCTTCGCAGCCGGCGAGATCCCCTCCATTCCCCTCGTCGAGATCAGGGTGTGACCGATGCGCGCCATTCCGCCCGCCCTGCAGGCCCGGCTCGACAGCGGCTGCACGAGCCTCGCCACCTGCTGGATCGTCCGCCGCATCGATGGCGTGGCGCTGGGCTTCACCGACCATGACCGCGATCTCGTCGTCGATGGTGTCGCCTGCCGCGCGGCCAGCGGCTTCGACGGCTCGGCCGCCGCCGAGAAGCTGGGCTTTGCCGCCGCCACGGCGGAGGTCGCCGGCGCGCTGGTGGACGAGGCGATCACCGAGGTCGACATCCGCGCCGGCCGCTATGACGGGGCGCGGGTGGAGGTCCACCTGGTCGACTGGTCGCAGCCGGACCTTACCGTCCTCATCAGGGTGATGACCCTCGGGGCGATCACCCGCGAGGGCAAGGCCTTTCGGGCGGAGCTGCGCTCGCTCGCCGCCGCCCTCGACGTGGAGCGCGGCCGGCTCTACACGCCGCGCTGCCCGGCCGATCTCGGCGACGCCCGCTGTGGCGTCGCGCTCGATGCGGCCGACCGCCGGGCGGATGGAACGGTGACGGCGGGCGGCACCGCAACGATCGTCTGCGCCGGGCTCTCCGCGCTCTCCGCCGATGCGCTGGCAGGCGGACGGATCGAGATCCTGACCGGTGCGGCGCAGGGCTTTATCGTGGAGATCGCCTCGGCGACGCCGGTCACCGACGGCGTCAGACTCGTCCTCTGGCAGCCGGCGCCGGTGCTGCTCACGGCCGGCGACGCGGTCCGCGTCACCGTCGGCTGCGACAAGGCCTTCGCCACATGCCGCGACCGCTTTGCCAATGCGCCGAACTTCCGCGGCTTCCCGCACATGCCGGGCATCGACCGCATCCTCTCCGTGCCGCTGCCGGGCGAGGGCGGCCACGACGGGTCGGTGGTCGGGCGGTAGGACGCCCGGCCCCCGGCCTCTTGCGTTGCCTGGCCCTCTCAACCCCATGGAACACCGCCCCATGCCCACGCGCTCCGCCATTGTCGTCGCCGCGCGCGGCTGGTTCGGCACGCCCTATCGCCATCAGGCCTCGATGCGCGGCATCGGCTGCGACTGCCTTGGCCTCGTCCGCGGCGTCT
>CAZEZD010000357.1:0-3425 GCA_964516115.1 uncultured Hyphomicrobiales bacterium | reverse complement strand
CCTTGAACCCGCTGGTGCTGGCCGCGGCGCGCCTCGCCGGCGTCGACGAGATCTACCGCATCGGCGGCGCCCAGGCGGTCTTCGCCCTCGCCTACGGCACGCAGACGATCCACCCGGTCGCCAAGATCATGGGTCCGGGCAATGCCTATGTCGCCGCCGCCAAGCGGCAGGTCTTCGGCACGGTCGGCATCGACATGATCGCCGGACCCTCGGAGGTGCTGATCATCGCCGACGGCACGGCTAATCCCGACTGGATCGCCGCCGACCTGCTCGCCCAGGCCGAGCACGACGCGGCGGCCCAGTCCCTCCTCATCACCGACGACGCCGGGCTCGCCGATGCGGTGGAGGCGGCCGTCGAACGCCAGCTCACAACCCTCCCGCGCGCTGCAATCGCCGCCGCGAGCTGGCGCGACTTCGGCGCGGTGATCGAGGTCGCCGACATGGCCGAGACCGTGCCGCTGGCCGACCGCATCGCCGCCGAGCACCTCGAGATCATCACCGCCGATCCGGAGGCCCTTGCCGGCCGCATCCGCAATGCCGGCGCTATCTTTCTCGGCGGCCATACGCCCGAGGCCATCGGCGACTATGTCGGCGGATCGAACCATGTGCTGCCCACCGCCCGCTCCGCACGCTTCTCGTCGGGCCTCGGCGTCCTCGATTTCATGAAGCGGACGTCGCTGCTGCGCTGCGGCCCCGAACAATTGCGCGCGCTCGGCCCCGCCGCCATCGCCCTGGGCGAGGCCGAGGGACTTCAGGCCCATGCGCGATCCGTCGCCATCCGCATGAACCCCGGCAGTCCCGACTGACCTCTCGTGCACGAAAGGACGACCATGACCGATCGGAAGGGTCACAAGTCCGCGGAGCCGGCGCTCGTCGCCAAGTCGGCGGACGCGGCTGCGACCGTCGGGCGTCGTCTGGTGGCCGTGACCATCGACGAGACGTCCATCGGCCGCTCGTCCCCCGACATCGAGCATGAGCGGGCGATTGCGATCTACGACCTGATCGAGGAAAACAGCTTCTGCCCGATCGGCGTCGACAGCGGGCCCTTCACGCTCCACATCTCGCTGGCAGAGGGCAAGCTCGTGCTCGACGTCAAGCACGAGGACGGCCGGCAGGTGGTGACGCACATCCTGTCGCTGACCCCGTTCCGGCGGATCGTGAAGGACTATTTCATGATCTGCGACAGCTACTACGAAGCGATCCGGCACGCGACGCCCGCCCAGATCGAGACCATCGACATGGCGCGCCGCGGTCTCCACAACGAGGGGTCCGAGACACTGCGCGTGCGGTTGAAGGAGAAGCTGGACTTCGACTTCGACACGGCGCGGCGCCTCTTCACCCTCATCTCGGTCCTGCACTGGAAGGGCTGAGGTGGTCTCCGACCGACGCAAGAACCCCCAGGCCGTGCTGTTCGCTTGCGGCATGAACCAGGTGCGCTCGCCGATGGCCGCGGCCATCATGCAGCACTTCTTCGGCAACAGGATCTTCATCGAGAGCGCCGGCGTCCACAAGGGCGACCACGATCCCTTCGTCGACGCGGTCATGGACGAGATCGGCATCGACACGCAGAAGACGAAACCCAAGACCATCGAGGAACTGGAGGAGTGGGAGGGGCTGAACTTCGACCTCGTGGTGACGCTCGCGCCCGACGCTCACCATACGGCGCTCGATCTCACCCGCACGAACGACATGGAGGTGGAATACTGGCCGACGCCGGACCCGACCCTCGCCCAGGGTTCGCGCGAGCAGCGGCTCGACGCCTACCGGCAGGTGCGCGACATGCTGATGAAGCGCATCCGCCAGCGCTTCACGAGCGCCGGCATGGGCAACGAATAAGGCATCTGGCCTCACCCGTGCCTGAGTCGCTCCATGGTCTCGGCCCAGAGCGCGCGCGTCAGGTCCCCCGCGCCCATCTCGCGGCCGAGAGCCGCCGCCTGACCCGACCAGAGCGAAGAGAAGTCGGCGCTGCCCGATGCCTCGGCCTTCGCCTTGAGGGGGGCGAGCGCGCCGCCCGCCGTCGGGAAGGCCGGCGCTTCGGCGGACAGGGGACCCGTCTCGCGCATGATGCGGTTCATGAGGCCGCGCGCCGGCCGGCCGGTAAAGAGATTGGTCAGCGCCGTGCCGTCGTCCTTGGCGGTCTTCAGCGCCTCGCGGTGCATCGGCGTGATGGTCGCCTCCGGCGTGAACAGATAGGCGGTACCGAGTTGCACCGCCGAGGCGCCGAGCGCGAAGGCGGCGACGATGCCGCGCGCATCGGCGATGCCTCCGGCGGCGATGACCGGCACCTCGACCGCGTCGACCACCTGCGGCAGCAGGGCGAAGAGGCCGGGCTGGTTGGCGATGTCGTCGGTGAGGAAGATGCCGCGGTGGCCGCCGGCCTCGTAGCCTTGCGCAATGATCGCGTCGGCACCGTGATCCTCGAGCCAGCGGGCCTCGTCGGCGGTGGTGGCCGAGGAGACGACCCTGGCCCCCGTCGCCTTCACCCGGTCGAGGAGGTCGGCCGCCGGCAGGCCGAAGTGGAAGCTGACCACCTCCGGGCGGAATTCCTCCACCACCGCGCAGAAGGCGTCATCGAAGGGTGCGCGGTTGGAGGCGGGGATCGGCGCGGCCGGATCGATGCCGAGTTCGGCGTAGTAGCTGGCGAGACGTCGCCGCCAGCCGGCCTCCCGGGCCGCGTCGGGCTCCGGCGGACGATGGCAGAAGAAGTTGACATTGACCGGCTTCGACGAGCGCTGGTGGATGACGCCAAGTTCGGACCGTAAGGCATCGACCGTCAGCAGCGCCGCCGGCAACGAGCCGAGGCCCCCGGCCTCGGAGACGGCGACCGCCATGGCCGAGCCCTGGGCTCCGGCCATGGGCGCCTGGATGATCGGCAGGTCGATGCCGAAAAGGCTCTGGATGCGGCGGTCGAGAGGCATGGCGCCCTCCGTTCGGTCGGCCGCAGACATTAGACCTGTCGTGGCGGGACGGAAGGGGGTCTGGCGGGGGAATGTGACCGCAGGCCGCGTATGGGCGGCCGGCGATGTCAGGGCCGCCAGCCGGTCTCCACCGGCTCGGCGTCCCTGGTCTCGGAGACCGGCTTGGGATCCATCGCGCGCGATTCGTCGATCACCGCGAGAAGCGCGACGAGCGCCTGCTCGACGCCCTCGCCGGAGGCGGCGGAGAGCGCGAGCGGGGTCTTCTTCGCCGCGCGCTTCAGCCGCGCCATCTGCTCCTTGCGGGTTTCCGGGTCGAGCGCGTCGACCTTGGCCAGCGCCACGATCTCCGGCTTGTCGCCGAGGCCATGGCCATAGGCCTCGATCTCCTTGCGGACCAGCTTGTAGGCCTTGCCGGCGTGCTCGCCGGTGCCGTCGACCAGATGCAGCAGCACCCGGCAGCGCTCGACATGGCCAAGGAAGCGATCACCGAGGCCGACGCCGTCATGG
>CAZEZD010000356.1:0-3447 GCA_964516115.1 uncultured Hyphomicrobiales bacterium | reverse complement strand
AATCACGAATGCCCATGATGCCCCGCAATCGGGGGCACGGAGCCGCCGCATGCCGGCCCTTCGGGGATGGCAGAAGGTTCGAGTGGCGATCCCATGGACGGGAACGCGTGGAGTATGAGGCGCATGACGCGGGTCGGCCTGACAGCCGCCCTGCTTTGCCATGCCCCGGTGGGCGAGGCTTTCGCCCAGGCCGCACGCCCCACCGCCCCGGCCGCCGAGACCCGGCCCGCCGCATCGGCCAAGGCCGAAGTGAGCGCCGTCACGACCGGCGGTTTTGCCCGGCTGATCTTCCATTTCGACCAGCAGTTGGCGACCGAGGTCAAGGTCACCGGCGGGGTGCTGGTCATCTCCTTTCCTCAACCGGTCGAGATGCAGACCGCGCAGTTGACGAACCTCCTGCAGAACTTCGTGACCGCGGTGCGCCGCGATCCCGACGGCAAGTCGCTGCGCTTTGCGCTGTCGCAGCGCGTCACGGTCAATTCCATGGAGGCCGGCGAGCGCCTCTTCGTCGACATGCTGCCCGATACCTGGCGCGGCACGCCACCCGGACTGCCGGTCGAGGTGGTGGAGGAGCTGACGCGGCGCGCGCGCGAGGCGGAACGGCGCGTCCGCGCGTCCGAGGCCCAGCGCGTCGCCCGCACCATGCCGCCGGTGACGGTCAGGGTGGGCAATCACCCGACCTTCACCCGGTTCGTCTTCTCGCTGCCCGAACCGGTGGGGGTCGCCATCGACCGGGCCGCCGACCGGCTGACTGTTCGGATCGCCAAGCCGTTTACCGCCGAGCTGAAGCATGTCCGCGATGCGCTGCCGCCCTTTGTGACGGAGATCGAGGCCGATACCGGCTCCGAGGAGCTCGTCTTCCGCATGGCGGTCTCGCCGCAGGCTGACGTCCGCGCCTTTCGCGAGGAGGGCACCTATATCCTCGATCTGACGATGCGGGGCAGTCAGTCCCGCCCGACGCCGGTGCCGACGCCGCGGCCGCAATCGGGAATCATGCCGCCCGCCGTCACCAATCTGCCGGGCAATATGCCTGCCTCGCCGCTGGCCGTCCGGCCAACGGCTCCGATGCCGGCTGTGCCACCGCCGCGTCCCCGCAGCGCAACCGCCGTTCCCCCGGCGGCCGTCGCCACCGCACCCGCGCCGGTCGCGGTCCCTGACCCGGCCGAAGCGCGTTCCGTGCCAGCGCCGGGGCCGGCTCTCGCTGCCGTCGAAGCCGCTGCCGTCGCCGCGCCCGCTCCCGAACCGGCCGCCGAGCCCCAGCGTGTCGAGACGGCCGATCCGGCCCCGAGGCCCACGGCACAAGCCGCTCCCGGTCCCATCGCCATTCAGGCCCGCCGTGCCGGTGGCACCGTCCGCATCCTCGTCCCCTTCACCAGGGAGACGCCCGGCGCCGTCTTCCAGCGCGGCGATACGCTCTGGCTCGTGTTCGATACGCTCGAGGACGTGAACCTCGCCGGCCTCCAGTCGGAAGCCGCAGGCGTCTTCTCCTCGGTCGACGCCTCCCGCTCGCGGTCAGGCATCGCGGTGCGCGTCGGTCTGGAGCGCCAGAGCCTGGCGTCCGCCGGTCGTGACGGCATGGCCTGGATCGTTACCCTGGCCGACACCGTCCTCGAACCGCCGCGGCCGGTGCATCTCACCCGCGCCACCGAGCAGGGAAACAGGCTGATCGCCACCGTCGACTTCCCCCAGGCGGGGTCGGTTCACAGGCTCGCGGATCCGCTGGCGGGAGATCACCTCGTCGTCGTCACCGGCGCGGGACCGGCCCGCTCCTTCGTGTAGAAGTGCGAGATGGTGGAGTTCGTGGCGCTCGCCGGCAGCCACGGCCTCGTGTTCCAGCCGATCGCCGACGATCTGACGGTCGCCATCTCCGGCGATCAGGTCAACATCGGCCGGCCGCACGGCCTTCAGCTCAGCGCCGGCATGGCCCGTCCGCCGCCGGTGCAGCGGCTCGTCCGCCGGCCGCGCACCATCACCTTCGACCTCGAGCTGTGGGCGGCCGACGAGCGTGCGCCGTTCCGCGAGCGCGAGAGCGACCTGATCGCCACCGCCGCCGCGGTCCACGACACCCAGCGCACGCCGAAGCGCCTCGAACTCGTCCGCTTCTACATGGCGCAGCAGCGCTGGGCGGAGGCCAAGTCCGTGCTCGACGCCATCGCGCGGCAGGACCGGCGCGTCGCCGAGGACGGCTCGATCCAGGGGCTGCGCGGTGTCGCCGCAATCATGATGCATCGTCCGGACGACGCGCTGCGCGAGTTCGCCCACGCCTCCATGGCGACGGCGCCGGACATCGTTCTCTGGCGCGCGACCGCGCTGGCGATGGACGGCCGCGCGCGCGAGGCCCACGACGCCTTCGAATCGACCGACATCTCGCCGGCCACGCTGCCGCCGCCGCTGGCGCGCGCCATCCTGATGCGGGCCGTGGACGCCGCACTCGACAGCGGCGCCACGGACCGCGCCGAGAAGCATCTCGCGGAATTGCAGGAAATCGGCATCCCGCCCGAGGCCGAGCAGCGCTACGCCCTGCTGCGCGGCCGCTTGCTCGAGGCGAAGGGGCAGGACCGCGACGCCCTCGTCGCCTTCTCGCGGGCCGCCAGCGGTCCCGACCTGCCGGTGCGGGCCGATGCCGACCAGCGCCACCTCGCCGCCCGCCATCGCCTCGGCGACGTCGACCGCAAGGCCGCGATCGAGGAACTGGAGGTGCAGAGCTTCGCCTGGCGCGGCGACGACGTGGAGGCGCGCACGCTCGCCCTTCTCGCCAAGCTGCAGGCCGATCAGGGCCAGTTCCGAGAGGCTTTCACCACCATGCGGCTCGCCATGCGCGTCCATCCGCGCGCCGAGGCCGTGCGCGGCATGCAGGACGACGTCGCCCGCCATTTCGAGCGTCTCTTCCTCGAAGGCAACGCCGACCAAATGAAGCCTGTCGACGCCCTGGCGCTCTACTACGACTTCCGCGACATGACCCCGCAGGGCCGGCGCGGCGACGAGATCATCCGCCGCCTGGCCGATCGCCTCGCGAGCATGGACCTGCTCGACCAATCGGCGGCCCTGCTGCAGCACCAGATCGACCGGCGCCTGACCGGGGCGGCGCGCTCGCAGGTGGCGGCGCGCCTGGCGCTCATCCATCTGATGAACCGCAAGCCGGCGGCCGCCCTGCAGGCGCTGCGCACCACGCGGCTCGCCGACCTCCCCGATCAGTTGCGCATCCAGCGCTATCTGCTCGAGGCCCGCGCTCATGCCGATTCGAACCGGCCGGAGCAGGCGCTGGAGATGCTGTCGGGCATCCGCACGCCCGAGGCGGAGATGCTGCGGGCCGACATCCACTGGGGCGCCCAGCGTCATCGCGAGTCGGCCGAGCAGAGCGAGCGCTGGGTCTCCTCGCGCACCGGGACCGGGCCGCTGAGCGACGACGAGCGCCGCCATCTCCTGCGCGCCGCCATCGGCTATGCG
>CAZEZD010000355.1:0-3448 GCA_964516115.1 uncultured Hyphomicrobiales bacterium | reverse complement strand
CCCACGAGGTCTGCGTCTATCCCGACCAGGGCGTCGCCTTCGTCGAGGGGCTCGGCGCGGAGGTGCCGCTGGACGGCCTCCGGGCGAGCGACTGGACCGAAGACCGCCGAAAGACCTGAGAAAGAACCGCCTCCATGTCCAAGAGGGTCGCAGGCCCCGAGATCGAGCGGCTGATCCAGCTTCTCGCCAAGCTGCCGGGCCTTGGGCCTCGCTCGGCGCGGCGCGCCGCGCTGCACCTCGTCAAGAAGCGCGAGAGCCTGATGCAGCCGCTGACCGCCGCCATGGCCGAGGCGCTGGACAAGATCGTCATCTGCCGGACCTGCGGCAATGTCGATACCTCCGATCCTTGCACCCTCTGCACCGATCCGCGTCGCGACGGCGGCGTCATCATCGTGGTCGAGGACGTGTCGGATCTCTGGGCACTGGAGCGTGCCGGGGCGATCAATGCGAAATACCACGTGCTCGGCGGCACCCTGTCGCCGCTCGACGGGGTCGGCCCGCAGGACCTGAACATCGAGGGCCTGGTCACGCGGGTGCGCGCGGGAGGCGTCCGCGAGGTGATCCTTGCCGTGAACGCCACCGTCGATGGCCAGACCACGGCCCACTACGTCACCGACCTCCTCGCCGGAACCGGCGTTGCCGTCACCCGCCTCGCCCACGGCGTGCCGGTCGGCGGCGAGCTCGACTATCTCGACGAGGGCACCATCTCGGCGGCGATCCGCTCGCGCACGAGCTTCTGAGGCGCGAAAGCCCCGCAGAGCCCAAGTGCGTCCTTCGAGGCTCGCTGCGCTCGCACCTCAGGATGAGGAGGTGGGTGTCTGGCAGAACGGCGCAGCCGTCGCACGGCCGATTTCCCCCGAGCCCAAAACCGCCGTCTTCCGTCGTGCACCGCACCGCCCTGCTCATCCTGAGGTGCGAGCGCAGCGAGCCTCGAAGGACGCACTTGGCTGATCCATGGCTGCTTGACGCCCCGGAAGCGCGCGGCGGGCCGGCCCCTCACAGCCGATAGGCCTCTTTCGCCAGCCGGTAGGCGAGGTCGACGGCGAGCTCATGCGCCTCATCCTCGTCGAGGCGGCCGTCGCAGACGAGTTCGGCGAGATGGGCGCAATCGACCCTGCGGGCGACGTCGTGTCGGGCGGGAATCGAGGGAAAGGCCCGCGTGTCGTCGTTGAATCCGACGGTGTTGGAGAAGCCCGCCGTCTCGATCGCCTGCTGCTTGAACCGCTTCATGCCCTCGACCGAGTCGAAGAACCACCAGGGCGGCCCGAGCCTCAGCGCCGGATAGTGTCCGGCGAGCGGGGCGAGCTCGCGCGAATAGGCGGTTTCGTCGAGGGTGAAGAGGATGATCGTGAGGCCGGGTTCATTGCCGACGGCGTCGAGAAGGGGCTTCAGCGCGCCCACATAGTCGGTCGGCCCCGGAATGTCGGCGCCCATGTCGCGGCCGAAACGGGCGAAGATCCCGGCATTGTGGTTGCGGCGGGAACCGGGGTGGATCTGCAGCACCAGCCCGTCGTCGAGGCTCATGCGCGCCATCTCAGTCAGCATCTGGCCGCGGAACAGATCGGCTTCCTCCGCCGTCGGATGACCGGTCGTGACAGCACGGAACAGCCGCTCGGCTTCCACCGGGGCAAGATCGGCGGTGCGCGCCGTGGGGTGGCCGTGGTCGGACGCGGTCGCGCCGTGCGCCCTGAAGACGGCGCGGCGCTTGCGATGCGCAGCGAGATAGCCGGTCCAGGTGGCGGTGTCCTCGCCGGTCAGTTGCCCGAACCTCTCAAGGTTTGCACGGAAATCCTCGAAGTCCGGATCGACCACCGCATCCGGCCGATAGGTCGTCACCACCCTCCCCGTCCAGCCGGACGCGGCGAGTTGCGCATGCCATTTGAGATCGTCCAGTGCGCCTTCCGTCGTCGCTAGCACCTCGATGCCGAAGGTCTCGAACAGGGCGCGCGGCCTGTAGGCCGGCTGCCGCAGCGCGCCGTCGATCAGGTCATAGACACGGTCGGCATTGGCAGCCGACAGGCGCTCGTCGAGGCCGAACAGGGCCGCGAAGGCATGGTCGAGCCAGAGCCGCGTCGGCGTGCCGCGGAACAGGTGGTAGTGCGCGGCGAAGCGCCGCCAGATGGCGCGCGGATCGGTCTCGACCGGCGTGCCGTCCCTCGTCGGCACGCCGAGGGATTCCATGCTCACGCCCTGCGAATAGAGCATGCGGAAGACATAATGGTCCGGGATGACGAAGAGCTTCGCCGGATCGGGGAAGGCATTGTTCTCGGCATACCAGCGCGGATCGGTGTGGCCGTGCGGCGAGACGACGGGCAGTGTCGCGACCGCCTCGTAGAGCCGCCGGGCGACGGCACGGGCGGACGGGTCGAGCGGAAACAGCCGGTCGGGCGCGCTGATGCGGCTCGACGGCAACGGCAGCCTCGAAGGGGTCATCATGCCTCCCGCACCGGTGCGCGCCGCCTTGCCGCGGCGCTGTCATCCGGCCGCGGCAAACTAGTATGGCAGCTTGGGGAGTCAATCGGCCGGCCCGATGGGCGGCGTGCCGACGGCTCAGGCCAGACCGCGCGCCGCGATCACCAGGAAGACCAGGCCGACGGCGCCCATCGCCCCGGCGGCCGCACGAAATGCTGGCGGCACTTCTGCGGTCAGAGGGAACAGGCGTCGGGCCGCAAGCGTCACCGCAGTTGCGATGGCGCTCTGTACGATGACGAGGCCGATCAGATAGGCGACGATCGGCATCGGTTCGGCGCCGACGACGCTCTCCGCCAGCGCATGGCCATGGGAGAAGCCGCCGACGGCGAAGACAGTTCCGGTGATTGCAAGCGGCAGAGCCGGGGCGAGAACGCCGATCAGGGCGATGACGACGAGGCTGCCCGCGACCAGGAATTCCGCCCCGGGCAGGTCGATGGCGCCGAGATGGGCGAAGACGCCCAGGCCCATCGCCGCGATCCACAGCGACGGCAGCACGAACCAGCCGCGCCCGGCGCGCGATGCCAGCAGGCCGACGACGATCAGGGCAGCCAGATGGTCGAGGCCGAGGACCGGATGGCCGAAACCGGAGAGCAGGCCCTGCACGAAGGTGTCCGGCGTCGCCCCGCCCATGGGATGGTGAGCCAGCGCCGGCACAGCGCCGCCAACGGCGGCAAGAGCGGCAAGGCAAGCGATACGACAGAGGCGCGACATCGGGCGATCTCCCTGGGGCCGCCCGTTTATCGAAGCGGCATTCATCGATCAGGGCCTGCTTGCAGGCCGCCCGATCACCATGAGACTAGCCGGCGCACCAGCAGCGGAGAAGGGTCGTCAGTGGCCGGTGGGGTGTGCAATGCCGCCCGGGCAGGAGCCGCTGGGCCGCTTACACGCGCCGGAGGCTGACGCTGTCGATGCGGTGGTCGGCGGCCTTCTTCAGGATCAGCTTGGCGCGATGGCGGGTCGGCAGGATGTTGTCGCG
>CAZEZD010000354.1:0-3475 GCA_964516115.1 uncultured Hyphomicrobiales bacterium | reverse complement strand
GCTCACGCGCCGATGGGAATCCCTCGCGAGTCAGCGGTCGCGGCCCTTGGTATAAGGTGGTTGCCGGTCGCCATGGCCCAGAAGCCGTCGATGGCGCTGACGAGGAAAAGAAGCCCCAGAACGGTGCGGGGGGCGTGGATCAGTAAGAAGGTCGACATGAGGTCCTGCAAAGGCACGGAGCGCCGGACGGCGCGGAAGCGCGCCTGTCTGGTTCCCGACCGTTTCGCCTTTGCGTCGCGGTGACCCTGCCTCGGTTACGTCGTCAGACCCAGCCCTTCAGTTCCCGCTCCACCACCGTGTTGATGACGCTCATGCCGAGGTCCGACTCGTTGAGGCAGGGGATGTAGGTGAACTTCTCGCCGCCGTTGTTCTCGAAGATGTGGCGGTTCTCGCCGTCGAGCTCCTCCAGCGTCTCCAGGCAGTCGGCGGAGAAGGCCGGGGCGATGATGGCGAGCTTCTTCACGCCCTTCTTCGCCAACGTCTCGACGGTCTCGTCGGTATAGGGCTTCAGCCACTCGTCGGGGCCGAAGCGCGACTGGAAGCTCATCATCATCCGGTCTGGCGAATAGCCCAGTTCCTCGCGCAGCAGCCGCCAGGTCTTGGCGCAGTGGCAGTGATAGGGATCGCCCTTCAGCAGATACTCCTTAGGCATGCCGTGGAAGGAGGTGAGGATCACCTCGGGCTCGAAGTCGAGGGTTGCGAGGTGGTTGCGCACAGACTGGGCGAGGGCTGCGATATAGGCCGGCTCGTCATGATAGGGCGGCGCGATGCGGATCGTCGGCTGCCAGCGCATCTGCATCAGGGCACGGAACAGGTGATCGTTGGCGGTCGCCGTGGTGGCGGCGGCATATTGCGGATAGAGCGAGAAGGCGAGGATGCGGTCGCAGCCCTCGGCCATCAGCCGCTCGACGGCCGGCTTGATGGCGGGATTGCCGTAGCGCATGGCCCATTCGACATGAATGTCCGGGCTGATCGTCTTCAGGTGGGCGGCGAGCTTCTCCGCCTGGTTGCGGGTGATGGTCTTGAGGAAGCTCTCGTTCTTCTCGGTGTTCCAGATCGTCTCGTAGTCCTTGCCCTTCTTCTCCGGGCGGGTCTGCAGGATGATCAGGTTGAGGATCGGCCACCAGATGGCGCGCGATGTCTCGATGACGCGGCGGTCGGAGAGGAACTCCTTGAGATAGCGGCGCATCGACCAGTAGTCGGTGGCGTCGGGCGTGCCGAGGTTCATCAGCAGCACGCCGATCTTGCCGGTCTTCACGGGAACGTGGCCGGCGGGGAGTTTCATCTCGCGCATGGGGGCTCGCGGCAGTCGAACGGTGTCGGGGCGTGATACGCCCGATCTGGAAGGGTTGAAAGCTGATACGCCGCCGCACCGGCAACGGATTTGCGCTGGATCAGGCCCGGGCCCTGAGCGCGGCGGTCGTCACCAGCGCCAGGCCGGCGACGGCGCCGATGGTTCCGGCGGCGTTGAGGGCGAGAGTCGAGCCGAGAAGGCGCGGACCGAACACCGCCACGGCATAGCCGGTGAAGGCGGTGGCCAGCGCGATGCCGGCCGACAGCGCCACCTGATGCGACAGCCGCGTCGTCAGCAGGCGGGCGACGGCGGCCGGGCAGACGATCATCGCCACGGCGAGGACGACGCCGACCGACTTGAAGGCCGCCGTGCAGGCGAGCGCCGTGGCTGTCAGGAGGGCCGCCTCGAGCCGGCCGACCGGCAGGCCGCTGGCGCGGGCGAAGATCGGATCGAAGGCGAGCAGCGCCAGTTCCTTGCGGAAGGCGAGAAGGATGGCGGCGACCAGGACGAGGACCAGCGCCAGCTCGAAAACGACCTGCGGCAGGGTGGCGATCATCTGCATCAGGGTCTGGTCGGAGGCGCCGTCGCTGACCCAGATGAGCCCCTCGAGATAGCCGGTGATGACGTGATGAATATCGAAGCCGGTGCGCGACAGGCCCGACCATTCGAGGACGAGGATGCCGACCGCGAAGAAGGTCGTGAAGACGATGCCGAGCGCGGTGCCCTCCTCGACCTTGCCGACACGAACCAGAAAGGCGACGAGGCCGCTTGCTGCGAAGGCGGCGGCGAGGCCCCCCGCCAGAACGACGAGGCTTCCCGACAGGCCGGTCAGCGCCACGGCGATGACGACGCCCGGTACGACGGCGTGGCTGAGCGCATCCGCCGCCATGGCGCGGCGGGTGAGGACGAGCAGATTGCCGACGAGGGCACAGGCGAGCGCCGACAGGCTGGCGGCGAGCAGCGGCACGAAATCGACGGTCCAGAACTCGGCCATCATGCGCCTCCGGCCAGGAGGCCGCGCGCCCGCCCGAAGACGAAGCTGACGGCGAAGAGGGTGGCGGCGACGATGACGATGGCAGGCCCCGTCGGGGTATCGGTGACGACGGCCGAGATGGCGGCGCCCGACAGGGCGGAGACCGTGCCGATGGCGGCGGCGATGACCACCACCGTCCCGGCCCGATCGCTCCAGAAACGGGCGGCGGCGGGAGGAATGACGACGAGCGCGACCGCGAGGACGAAGCCGGCGATCGGCAGGGCGGCGACGACCACGACGGCGCAGACGAGCGCCACGAGGGCATCGAGGCGCGCGACGGGAAGGCCCGTCGTGGCGGCGAAGTCCGGATCGAAGGCGACCGCCGAGAGTTCCTTCAGCACCAGGGCGATGATCACGAGGACGAGCACGGCAAGGCCGGCCATGGCCTGCGCCTCGCCGGGCAGCATGCCCGCCGCCGAGCCGAAGAGCAGCGTCTCGAGCCCCGCCTGCCGGCCGACCGACAGCGTCTGCACCACCGACATCAGCGACAGGCCGAGGCCGAAGCCGCAGGCGAGCACCGCCGCCGTCGCCGTGTCGTGGCCGACCTTCGGCCGGCGGCCCAGCCACTCGATGGCGACGAGCGTGATGGCGGCGGCAATCCCCGCCCCGCCCATCAGCCAGCCGGCCTGGCGCGGCGCGTAGCCGAGGAGGGCCGCGACGAGAAAGGCCGTGGCGATCCCCGGGAGGGTGCCGTGGGCGACCGCGTCCGACACGAGGGCCTTGCGGCGCAGCATGGCGAAAGTGCCGGCAGCGCCGGCGGCGCAGCCAAGCGCCGCGGCGCCGAGCATCACCACCGTCGTGTTGAACCCGGCCTGGAAGGTGAGGATGGCCACAATGTCGGCCAGCGTGCGGTCCATGCCTCAGACCGCCATGGGGACGCCATAGGCGCGCGCCAGCACCGCCGGCGTGAAAGCCTCGGCGACGGTTCCCGCAGCGATGACCTTGCGGTTCAGCACCAGCACGTCGCGGAAACGCTCGGCGACCGTGCCGAGATCGTGGTGCACGCAGACGACCAGCCGGCCCTCGCGGTCGAGGGCATCGAAGACGTCGAGGATGATGCGCTCGGAGGCCGCATCGACACCGGCGAGCGGCTCGTCGAGGAAGAGGATGCGGGCGTTGCGGGCAAGGCCGCGGGCGAGGAAGACGCG
>CAZEZD010000353.1:0-3488 GCA_964516115.1 uncultured Hyphomicrobiales bacterium | reverse complement strand
GCCTCGGCGCTCATCCGCGCCCGCAAGGCGAAGGCCGGGATCATCCTCTCGGCGAGCCACAATCCAGGCGGCCCGGACGGCGACTTCGGGATCAAGATCAATGCCGCCCACGGCGGGCCCATCCCCGTTTCGGTCTCCGACGCCATCCACCAGCGAAGCCGGACCTGCAGCCGCTACCAAATCCTCGAGGCGGGCGAGTTTCCGCTCGCGGACGTGGGCCGGAAGCATGTTGAAGGCTGTCTGGTCGAGGTGGTGGACAGCGTCCAGGACTATGTCGGCCTCATGGAGACCCTGTTCGACTTCCACCGTATCGCGGAGCTGTTCCGGTCGGGCTTCACCATGCGCTTCGATGCGATGAACGCGGTCACCGGACCCTATGCCACCGAGCTCTTTCACCGCCGCCTCGGACTGCCCGAAGCGAGCCTGATGAACCAGACGCCGAAGCCCGACTTCGGCGGCCTGCACCCCGACCCCAATCCGCACCACGCGGCGGCGCTGGTCGATATGGTGGCGGGGCGCTCCGAGGTCGATTTCGGCGCGGCGTCGGATGGCGATGGCGACCGCAACCTCATCGTTGGCCGCGGCCTCGTCGTCTCGCCGAGCGACAGCCTCGCCGTGATCGCCGCCAACGCCCGCCTCGTCCCCGGCTATCGCCAGGGTCTCGCCGGCGTCGCGCGCTCGATGCCGACCAGCCGCGCGCTCGACCGCGTCGCCGCGGCGCTCGGCGTTCCGGCCCATGTCACGCCGACGGGCTGGAAATATTTCGCCAATCTGCTCGAGGCCGGCCTGATCACGATCTGCGGCGAAGAGAGCGCCGGCACGGGATCGGACCATGTGCGCGAGAAGGACGGCCTGTGGGCGGTGATGATGTGGCTGAGCATCATTGCCGAGCGGCGGCTGTCGATCGGCGACATCCTCGGCGAGCACTGGCGGACCTATGGGCGCGACTATTACCAGCGGCTCGATTTCGAGGAGGTCGATGCGAGCGCGGCCGAGGACCTGATGGAGAGCCTGCGGCGCAGGCTCCCCACGCTCGCGGGGACCCGCGCCGGACCCTTCACCGTCACCGACGCGAGTGATTTTGCCTACACCGACCCGGTGGACGGATCGGTGGCGACCAAACAGGGCATCCAGATCGTGTCCGACGATGCCCGCATCATCTATCGCCTGTCGGGAACGGGAACCCGCGGCGCGACGCTGCGGGTCTATCTCGAGCGCTTCGAGCCGCGCGCGGACCATCACCATCTGCCGACGTCCGAGGCGCTGGCCGCGGTGCGGGACACCGCCATGGCGATGGCGGAGGTGACCCGCTTCACCGGCCGGACCACGGCTTCGGTCGTGAGTTGATGGCGTGCCGAAGGGCGGGAACGCGGTGTCGGACGCCGGGCGGACGCCGATGCCCATTCCTTCGCGTGACCGGCGCAGATCCTACGACGCGCAGCCGACGCACTGGGGCGCAGTGGGGTCGGCGGCCAGCCGGCCGGGGCTGATCGGGTTGTCACAATCGCAGCAGGTGCCGAACGTGCCGTCAGCCATCCGGTCCAGCGCGCGGAGGATGCGAAGTCTGCGAACCTTCCGCCGCGCCTCGGCATTCTGGGCCATGGCCTGAACCTGCATCGCGTCCATCCGTGCCAGCCGACCGACGCTCTGCTGGTCGAGGGCGACCGGAGCGGCATTCGCGGCATGATCGGCGAGCATGGCCTCGATCTCGGCGAGCTCCTTTTCGAGAACAGGCCGAAAACGACGGCAGAGAGCCTCGACATCGCGCGGGATGGGATCAGGATTGTCCTTCTTCATCGGCCGGTCCCGCTCATGGCCGTTCCCTCAGGAACGCAGGTTGCTCGCCCTGAGATTGCATGTTAGGTGCGTTGTGCATCGCAGCATCCGTGTGTTGCGGCCCAGCAGAGTGACTCCATTGTAGCTTGTCGATCACGCGCGCCAATCCTGCCCCCCGGCCCCTGGCCGGGCTTCGCTATGGATTGAGCTGGCCCGTACCAAGCCATGGCTTCCTGCCTTTCCAGAACTCGATCAGGCGACCCGTGCCATTCGGCGCGACGCCCCAGGTGATCATTCCCCCATGACAATCAATCTCTCGCGGCTCCGCGCCGAATGGTTCGGCAACATCCGTGGCGACATCCTCGCCGGTACGGTCGTCGCCCTGGCGCTCATCCCCGAGGCCATCGCCTTCTCGATCATCGCGGGCGTCGACCCGAAGGTCGGCCTCTACGCCTCGTTCTCCATCGCCGTGATCATCGCCATCGTCGGCGGCCGCCCGGGCATGATCTCCGCCGCTACCGCCGCCACCGCCGTCCTGATGGTGACGCTCGTGAAGCAGCACGGGCTGCAGTATCTCCTCGTCGCGACGATCCTTGCGGGCATCCTGCAGATCGCGGCCGGCTATCTCAGGCTCGGCTATGTCATGCGCTTCGTGTCGCGGTCCGTGATGACCGGCTTCGTCAATGCGCTCGCCATCCTGATCTTCATGGCGCAGCTTCCCGAACTGATCGGCGTGCCATGGCTGACCTATGTCATGGTCGCCGCCGGCCTGGGCATCATCTACGGCTTCCCCTACATCACGAAGACCATTCCCTCGCCGCTCGTCTGCATCGTCGTCCTGACGGCGGCGGCCATGGCCTTCGGTCTCAATGTCCGCACCGTCGGCGACATGGGCCAGTTGCCCTCGACCCTGCCGGTCTTCCTGCTGCCGGACGTGCCGTGGACGCTTCAGACGCTGCTGATCGTTCTGCCCTATTCAGCCGCCGTGGCGGCCGTCGGCCTGCTGGAATCGCTGATGACGGCTCAGATCGTCGACGAACTGACCGACACGCCGAGCGACAAGAACCGCGAATGCGTCGGCCAGGGCGTCGCCAACATCGCCACCGGCTTCCTCGGCGGCATGGCCGGCTGCGCGATGATCGGCCAGTCGGTCATCAACATCAAATCGGGTGGGCGCGGACGGCTGTCGACCTTCGTGGCCGGCACGCTTCTCCTGTTCCTGATCGTTGTTCTCGGCGACATGGTCAGCCGCATCCCCATGCCGGCCCTCGTCGCCATCATGATCATGGTCTCCATCGGCACGTTCAGCTGGATCTCCATCCGCAACCTCAGGGACCATCCGCGCTCGTCCAGCGTCGTGATGCTGGCGACTGTCGGCGGCGTGGTGCTGACCCACAACCTCGCCATCGGCGTGCTGCTGGGCGTGCTCCTGTCGGGCATCTTCTTCGCCTGGAAGATCGCGCAGCTGTTCCGCGTCACCTCCATCGCCTCGGCGGACGGCACGATGCGCACCTACCATGTCGAGGGTCAGCTGTTCTTCGCCTCGGCCGACGACTTCACCGCCGCCTTCGATTTCAAGGAGGTCCTGGAAAAGGTCGTGATCGACGTCAGCAAGGCGCATATCTGGGACATTTCCAGCGTCTCGGCGCTCGACATGGCGGTGCTGAAATTCCGCCGCGAGGGCGCGGAGGTGGAACTGATCGGCATGAACG
>CAZEZD010000352.1:0-3489 GCA_964516115.1 uncultured Hyphomicrobiales bacterium | reverse complement strand
GCCGCGCCCGCGACGGCAAGCTCTCCATCGAGGAGATGCAGGGCGGCACCTTCACCATCTCGAACGGCGGCGTCTATGGTTCGCTGATGTCGACGCCGATCCTCAACGCGCCGCAGTCGGGCATCCTCGGCATGCACAAGATCCAGGAGCGGCCGATGGTTGTCGGCGGCAAGATCGAGATCCGCCCGATGATGTATCTGGCGCTTTCCTACGATCACCGCATCGTCGACGGCAAGGAGGCCGTGACCTTCCTGGTGCGCGTCAAGGAGAGCCTCGAGGACCCTGCCCGTCTCGTCATGGACCTCTGAGGCCCGGGCGAGCGTCCACTGCAAGCCTCCCCGCGAGGCGCGAGGAGACCAGCATGACCAAAGGCGTCGTCGTCGTCACCGGATCGAGCCGCGGCATCGGGCGCGCCTGCGCCTTGCTGGCGGCCGCGCGCGGCTACCAGGTCGTGGTCAACTACGCCTCCAACGTGGAGGCGGCGACCGAGGTGGTCTCGACCATCATCGCGAGGGGTGGCCGGGCGGTCGCCTGCCGGGGCGACGTGTCGGTCGAAGCCGACATCGAGCACATCTTCGCCGCCGCCGACCGGATGGGCACGCTCACGGGCCTCATCGCCAATGCCGGCGTCGTGTCGCGCTCCGGCCGCGTCGAGGACTACACGATCGAGCGGCTGCAGACGATCGTCGCCATCAACGTCGTCGGCACCATCCTGTGCTGCCGCGAGGCGGTGAAGCGCATGTCGACGAAGCGCGGGGGCAAGGGCGGCGCCATCGTCGCCATCTCCTCGGTGGCATCGGTGCTCGGCAGCCCGAACGAATATGTCGACTATGCCGCCACCAAGGGTGCCGTCGACAGCTTCACCATCGGCCTCGCCAAGGAGGTCGCGATGGAAGGCGTCCGGGTGAATGCCGTCCGCCCCGGCATGGTCACCACCGACATCCACGAGGCGAGCGGCGACCCCGGCCGGGTCGAGCGCATCCGCCCCTCCATCCCGATGCAGCGGATCGGCGATCCGGAAGAGATCGCCCGCGCCGCGCTGTGGCTTCTCTCGGAGGAGGCCTCCTACTGCACCGGAACTTTCATCACCGCATCCGGCGGGCGCTGAGCGCCTGCTCCGTCCGCTCTCCCGGAGACATCCATGTCCTACGATCTCATCATCATCGGCACCGGCCCCGGCGGCTATGTCTGCGCCATCCGCGCGGCCCAGCTCGGGATGAAGGTGGCCGTGGTCGAGAAGCGCAAGACCCATGGCGGCACCTGCCTCAACATCGGCTGCATCCCGTCCAAGGCGCTGCTGCACGCCTCCGAGCTGTTCGACGAGGCCGGCCACGGCTTCAAGGCCTTCGGCATCGAGGTGCCGGCGCCCAAGCTCAACCTGAAGCAGATGATGGTGCACAAGCAGGAAACGGTGGACGCCAACGTCAACGGCGTCGCCTTCCTGATGAAGAAGCACAAGATCGACCAGCACTTCGGCCGCGGCACCATCACCGCGCCGGGCAAGGTCTCGGTCACCGCCGACGACGGCAAGGTCACCGAGATCGAGGGCAAGGCCATCGTCATCGCCACCGGCTCCGAGGTGACGCCGCTGCCGGGCGTCGCCATCGACGAGAAGCAGATCGTCTCCTCCGAGGGCGCGCTGGAACTGACGAAGGTTCCGGGGAAGCTCGTCGTCATCGGCGCCGGCGTCATCGGCCTCGAGCTCGGCTCGGTCTGGCGGCGCCTCGGTGCGGAAGTTCATGTCATCGAGTATCTCGATCGCATCCTGCCCGGGATGGACGGCGAGGTCGCCAAGCAGTTCCAGCGCATCCTCGGCAAACAGGGCATGACCTTCCAGCTCGGCGCCAAGGTGACCGGCGCCAAGGCCTCGAAGAAGGGCGTCAGCCTGACGGTCGAACCGGCCGCCGGCGGCGAGGCGCAGACCGTCGACGCGGACGTGGTGCTCGTCGCCATCGGCCGGCGTGCCTATACCGAGGGCCTCGGGCTGGAGGCGGTCGGCGTCGCCCTGGAGCGCGGCCGTGTCGTCATCGACGACCATTTCAAGACCAATGTTCCCGGCATCTACGCCATCGGCGACGTGGTGCGCGGTCCGATGCTCGCCCACAAGGCCGAGGACGAGGGCATCGCGGCCGCCGAGATCATCGCCGGCAAGGCGGGCCATGTGAACTACGACTGCATCCCCGGCGTCGTCTACACCTACCCGGAGGTCGCGACCGTGGGTAAGACCGAGGAAGACCTCAAGGCCGTCGGCATCGCCTACAATGTCGGCAAATTCCCCTTCACCGCCAATGGCCGCGCCCGCGCCAACCGCGCGACCGACGGCTTCGTCAAGGTTCTGGCGGATGCCACCACCGACAAGGTGCTCGGCGTCCATATCGTCGGAGCCGGCGCCGGCGAGATGATCCACGAGGCGGTGGTGCTGATGGAATTCGGCGGCTCGGCCGAAGATCTCGGCCGCACCACCCATGCCCATCCGACGATGTCGGAGGCTGTCAAGGAGGCGGCGCTCGCCGTCGACAAGCGCGCCATCCACATGTGATCGGCACGGCACTCCAGCTTTTCCCAAGACTCCGGCCGCATCGGCCGGGGTTTTTCTTTTTTACAATTATCAATTTATATCAACCGCTTAAGACAGACCCTCTCGTTTTCCGGAGCATCGATCGCGCGCTGACTGAACCTTCTTCTCTCCCGGACCGACCCATGGACATCGCAGGCGACCGCACCGACGCGGCGCCCCAAGGATCGAAGGAGATCACCATGTCGAAGTCCATCAACAAGCTGGCTCTTGCCGGCGCTCTCACCCTCGCCCTCTCCGGCGCCTTCGCCGGTTTCGCCGAAGCCCGTGGCGGCGGTGGTGGTGGCGGTGGCGGCGGTGGCGGCCCGGAGGCCTCGCTCACCAACGCGATCGTGCTGCCGGACGTGCCGCGCCGCCCGCGCGGCGTCGTCACCAACAGCGGCCATGACGGCTGCAGCTACTCCACCTACTGGGGCGGCATCGTCTGCGAGCAGCGCGGCGGCCGTCGCTGATTGCCGCAAGGCCTGACCTGACCAACCGGCGGAGCTTGCGCTCCGCCGGTTTCGTTTGTGAGCAGCGGACCCGCAGTCCTGATTCCAGCTTCCCTTCCCAGTGGACCGCCCTGCCTCCGCGCAGAACCGGCCAAAGGCAGACGGCTGGCACACTCCCCGGCCAGGAACGGCCGCACGGCCCTCGACCTCACCTGCCGATCTGATGCCTGTGACCGGGATGACGCTGCGGGCGCCGATGCGGTGAGCCTTCCAATGCAAGCGGCGAACTCCGGGAGTGGCCAGCCCTTGGCTGCCCCCGCGCCCAGTGCGCCTCTTCCGTGCGCTCGCCCTGCCCGAAGATGGCAGCGCTACGCCACGGCCAGCGCAGGGTGGAGCCCTTTCGCTCGGCGGCAGGTGGAACGCCGCGACCGGACAAGCAGAAGCCCCGGTGCATGGCCGGGGCTTCGCCTGGAGGTCTTGGAG
>CAZEZD010000351.1:0-3499 GCA_964516115.1 uncultured Hyphomicrobiales bacterium | reverse complement strand
CCCGTCTGTCCCGCGCTCCGGCCATTCCTGACCCGACGAAATCGGCCTCGCCCCAGCGACGTGCCGTGCTAATCGGCGGGGCCGCCTCCGGCGGATGGTGTTGACGCCCGAAGCGGGGACCGAGACGTGAGAAGCTGGCTGGCCGAAGTACGAAGCGGTTTCGCAGAGCTGTCCCCCGCCGTCTTTCCCTGTCGTCGCTTCGCCTTCGCTCTCGTGCTCGGCGTCATCGGCGGCGCCCTGTTCTACTGGCTGCGCCTGCCGCTCCCCTGGATGCTGGGGGCCATGACCTTCTGCACCGTCGCCGCGCTCTGGGGTGCGCCCGTGGCGGCGCCTGGCGTCATCCGCTCGCCGATGTCGGCCATCATCGGCGTCATGCTGGGGTCGGGCTTCTCGCCGGACATCGTCTACCAGCTGCCGCAATGGCTGGTGCCGCTCGCCGGCCTCGTCCTGTTCATGACCGCCAGCGGCGTCAGCGTCGTCTGGTACTACCGCAAGGTCGGCGGCTACGACTGGGTCACCGCCTTCTTCTCCGGCATGCCCGGGGGGCTGGTCGAGATGGTGATCTATGGCGAGGAGCGGGGCGGCGACGCGCGGGTCATCGCGCTGGTTCATTCCGCCCGCATCCTGATGGTGGTGATGACGCTGCCCTTCATCATCCAGTTCACCCAGGGCATTCGGCTCGACCGGCCGATGACGGGCATTTCCATCGTGGATGCGCCCCTCCTCACCGAAGTCTGGCTCGTCGTCTGCGGCTTTGCCGGCGCCTTCCTCGGCCATGTGCTGAAGCTACCCGCCAAGACCCTGCTCGGCTGCATGATCGTCAGCGCCATCGTCCATGTCTCGGGCGTGTCGGACTTCAAGCCACCCTTCGAGATCGTCAATGCGGCGCAGCTCGTTCTCGGCGTCGCCATCGGCTGCCGGTTCGCCGGGACGGCGAGCCGGGTCGTCTGGAAGGTGCTGGCGCTCTCGGTCGGCTCGACCGCCATCCTGCTGTTCTGGATGACGGTCTTTGCGGTGGCGGTCTCGCACCTGTCGGGCTTTTCGACCGTGACGCTGATCCTTGCCTATTCCCCCGGCGGCCTCACCGAGATGGCTCTGATCGCGGTGGCGCTCCATGCAGAGGTGGCCTTCGTCGCCGCCTTCCACATCATCCGCGTCTTCCTGACGATGATTGCCGCGCCGCTGACGTTCCGCTGGCTGGGCGGTGCCCCAGGGCGGGGCGGATCAGCCCCCTCCTGAACGCGAAAGCCCGGAGCCTCGCGGCCCCCAGGCTTTCGTACGGGTCTGTTGCCGACCGGAGCCGGCGGGTCAGGCCGCCCTGACCTCCGCAAGGAAGGTCTCGACGGAGCGGGAGAGGGTGGTTGCCTGTCCGGACAGGCTCTGCGCCGCAGACAGGACCTCGGAGGCCGAGGCATTGGTCTGGGCCGAGGCGGTGGTGACGCCGGTGATGTTGTCGACGACGCGGGCGGTGCCGGTGGCGGCGGCCTGGACGTTCTGCGAGATCTCGCCGGTCGCCGCGCGCTGCTGCTCGATCGCCGCGGCCACCGCGGAGGCGTAGCTGGCGACCTCCTTCATCGTGCCGGCGATGGCCTCGATGGAGGCGACCGCCGTCGTCGTCTCCTGCTGCACCGCGTCGATCTGGGCGGCGATCTCCTCGGTCGCCCTGGCGGTCTGGCCAGCCAGCGACTTGACCTCGGACGCCACCACCGCAAAGCCGCGGCCGGCTTCGCCCGCGCGGGCCGCCTCGATCGTCGCGTTGAGGGCAAGGAGGTTGGTCTGCTCGGCGATGGCACGGATGAGGTTCAGAACCTCGCCGATGCGGCCTGCTGCCTCCGCCAGCGTCTTGACGCGACGGTTGGCGCCTTCCGCCTCGGTGCTGGCCCGCTCGACCACCGCATTGGTCTGGCCGATCTGGTTGGCGATCTCGTTGATGGAAGCCGAGAGCTCCTCGGAGGCGGCGGCGACCGACTGGACGTTGGCCGAGGCCTGGCGCGAGGCTCCCGAGGCGTCGTCGGCCTGCCCGGATGCTTCCGCGGCGATGCCGGTGAGGTTGCGGGCTGTCTCCTCCATGCGTCCGGCGTTGTCGCCGACGCCGCTGAGGACGGTGCCGATCGATTCGGAGAAGTCGCGGACGAGATGGTCGATGCGGGCCTGGCGGGCCTGCCGGGCGCGAGCGTCGGCCTCCGTCTCGCTCTCGAGGCGGGCGCGCGCCACCGCATTGTCGCGGAACACCTCGACCGACCGGGCCATGTCGCCGATCTCGTCGCGGCGCTCCGTCGAGGTGACCTCACGGGTATGGTCGCCGCCGGCGAGCGCCGTCATCGTGTCGTTCAACTCGCGGATCGGCTTGCCGAGATGGCGGGTGAGGAGGGTGGCGATACCGATGCCCGCGACGGCCACCGCCAGCAGCACCGCCAGCAGGGTCAGCATGGCGGTGTTGCGCGCGGCGACAAAGGCCGCCGTGTCGATGGCGACCTCCAGCGTGCCGATCGGCTGGCCGGAATAGTTGTTCAGTGGTCCTGCAAGCACGGCGACGGGATGGCCGCCGATGGTGCCTGCGCGCCACGCCGTCGTCTGCCGCATCGCCGTCTGGTGGACCGGCAAGTCGAGCAGGGTCTTCTCGGCGAAGGTGGCGCCGAGGGAGTTCACCTTGCCGTCCTGGATGAGGTGCATGGCGATGTCGACCTTGAAGCGGCGCTTCAGGTCGGTGAGGAACGGGACGCCGAGGGCGGCGCCGACGTCGGTGACGCCGATGATCTGGCCGCCCGAGCGCACGGGAACGACAGAGAAGATCGAGACGTTGTCGCGTCCCGGTTCGATGCCGGTGACCGGGCTGCCGCTGGAGACGGCGGCGCGGATCGTGTTGCGGCGGGAGAGGACATTGTCACCGAAGGCCTGTGGCGCGTGGACACGGACGAAAGCGGTGCCGTCGGCCCGCTGGAAGCTGATGAGGCCGAGGCCGAGGCCGGTCTTCAGCGGTTCGCCGAGGTCCTTCATGGCGGCGAGCAGGGCGGGGCGGTCGTCCTTGACGAAGGCCTCGACCACCCGTGGATCGTTGGCGATGGAGCGCGCGGCCGCGGCGGCGCGCTGGCCCTGGTCGGCCATGGCGGCGACGACGGCCTCGTAGCGCTGGGTCAAGGCCGATTCGATGGCCTGATTGCTGAGCGCGTCCTGCTGGAGATAGCCGGCGACACCGACCGCGCCTGCCGCGACCAGGGCGGTCACGGTCACCGACGCCATGAGTTTCGCGCCGATGGTGCGCAGTTGGAGAATGCTGCCGAGAGCCATTGCGTTTTCCACCCAAAATCCGGCGCATTGGCGCGCCTTGTCCCAGCGTCATTGCACGTCAGGGTGGTTAAGAAAGGCTCAAGCCACCCTGTGGCATGTATGCTTTTCGCGCGGAGGGCCCATGCAGCGGGACCCCGCAGGGAGCAGCGGGCGCCGGCGCTCATCACCAGCCGACGGTCTCGCGCCGCAATTCGCCTTGACAGGCCTTTGA
>CAZEZD010000350.1:604-3511 GCA_964516115.1 uncultured Hyphomicrobiales bacterium | reverse complement strand
GACCCAGCTTTTCGCCGATGCCGTCGCGGGCCGCCTCGATCCGCCGGTTTGCGCCGTACTGCCCCTCGCCGAGATGGCCGCCGCCATGGACCTGATCGTCTCCCGCCGGGCGCACGGCAAGGTTGTCCTGCTCACCGGGCGCGGCCAAGCCGAGCCGCAGGGTCCCGCCGGGATGACCATGGCATGAGCCGGACCAGGCACAGCCGATGGGACGAAGACCAGCCCGACCCGGCGCCGGAGGGTTATGTGCCCTGCCCGCTGCCGGTCGGCGATTTCGGTGACAGTCTGGGCACGCTCTTCATGCGACCGGACGGATCGGGCTTTGCCTGCCGCATGCGGCCGGGTCACCGCAATCCCCGCGGCGCCGTTCACGGCGGCGTCCTGCTCTCGCTCGCCGACCAGGTGCTGGGCCTGACCGTCTATCAGGCGACCGGGCAGACGCTGTCGGCGACGGTCAACCTCAACTGCGATTTTGTCGAGGCAGCCTTTCCCGGCGACCTCGTCGAGGGTGAGGCCCGCGTGACCCGCATCACCGGATCCATCGTCTTCGTGCAGGGCACGTTGCGTCGTGGAGAACGCGTCATTCTGACTGCCAGCGGCATCTGGAAAAGGCTACAACATCACAAGCAGGATAACTGAACACCCTCGGGGCCCTCGGCCAGGGAAACGGACGCAACGTGATGAAGAAGCCCACCGACAACGGCAGAGCTTTTGACCCGTCCTTCGTGAAGAGCCAGGTCACGGACGAGAAGCTCGTCTCGAAACGGCGCGAGCAGATCGTGGCGGCTGCGGTCGAACTGTTCTCGGAGCGGGGCTACTACCGCACCACCATCCAGGACATCGCGCGCAAGGCGGGGGTGAGCATCGGGCTCATCTACCAGTATGCGCAGACGAAGGAGGACATCCTCCTCCTGTCGCTGATGAGCGTGATGGAGACCTACAAGCAGGGCATTCCGGACGCCGCGAGCGGCAGGACAGATCCGCTCGACGTGCTCTGGGCTTCCCTCGCCGCCTATTGCCGGGTGGTCGACCGGGCGCGCAACGCCGCGGTTCTGGCCTATCGCTCCACCAAGTCGCTGCCGCGCGAACACCGCCAGTTCCTGAAGCAGGTGGAACTGGAGACCAACGAGTTGATAGCCAAGGCCCTGCGCGACTGCATCGATGCGGGGCTGTTCCGCCCGATCCATGTCGACCTCGTGACCTACCAGTTCGTGCTCTACGCCCACACCTGGGCGCTGAAGCACTGGCGCCTGTCGCAGTTCACCGACATCGAGGGCTACATCGCCCAGGGCTTCGATTTCTTCGTCCACGCCATGGCGACGCCTAAGGGCCTCGAGAAGTACGCGGAGTTCCGGAAGGACCGCCGCGCGGAAGACCTTGCAGCGAAGACACCGCCGGGGGGAGAAAAACCCACAGGCAAGGCGGCGGCCCGCCCGGCCGCCGGAAAGCGCGCGCCGAAGACTGCGAAGTCCGCCGCCCCATCGCGCGCCAAAGCACCCACGACGGGCTGACGCAGTCGCAGATCTCGGCAGCCTGACAGCGGCGGCCAAGCTCAACCCGCCCCGGCCCGCGCAATGCCCGCGCCCCATGGCAGGGGCGAGACTCCCCGGCCGGCCGCGACCTGCCGGATGCAGGCCATCTCCCGCGAATGACCGAGCCTGACGGCCACGGAGACTGACCCAAGAAGCTTGACGCTCCCCTCCGGTTCCAATATCCGTTGAAGAATGAATGAGCATTCATTCGGTGAGCAGATGTTCAAGATCGAGCGGAGCGGCGCGGTCGTCGCATTGACCATGGCCCGCGCGCCGGTCAACGCGATCAACCGCGCGTGGATCGATGGGTTCGGCGACGTTCTCGACGACATCGCAGGCGATGCGGGAATCTCCGTCCTGCTGATCCGCTCCTCCGAGCGAACCTTCTCCGCCGGGGCCGATCTGAAGCTGATGCGCGAGTGCTTCTCGACCGAGGATGGTCCGGACGCCATGGTCGAGACGGTTCGCCGCATGCAGAGCCTGTACGACCGGATCGAGGCGCTGCCCCAGGTGTCCATCGCCGAGATCGGCGGTGCTGCCCATGGCGGCGGCTTCGAACTGGCGCTTGCCTGCGACCTGCGCATTGCCGCCGAGACCGCGCCGCTCGGCCTGCCGGAGACGCGGCTCGGCCTGCTGCCCGGCGCCGGCGGGACGCAGCGCCTCTCGCGCCTTGCCGGGCCCGGCATCGCCCGCCGCATGATCCTGTCGGCGGAGGTCGTCACCGGCTCCGAGGCCCGCGCGCTCGGCCTCGTCCAGTGGGCCGTTCCGGCCGCAGAACTCGCCGCCTACGCCGAGGCCACGGCACAGCGCATCGCGGCGCTTTCGCCGGGGGCTCTCGCCGCCTGCAAGCGCTGCTTCGGCGTGATCGACGCGAGCCTCGATCCCGGCCTCCTCGTCGAGCGTCTGGAAACCCGCAAGCTGCTCGACACGCCCGACACCCGCAGGCGCGTCGCCGCCTTTCTCGATCGTTGAGGACCGAACAATGGAATTCGCTGGGAAGACCGTCGTGGTCACGGGCGCCGCATCCGGCATCGGACGCGCAACCGCCGAGGCCTTCGCCAGGGCCGGCGCCGAAGTCATCCTGGCCGACCTCTCCTCCGACAACGGTGAAAAGGAAGCCGCCCGCCTGCGCGCCGAGGGACTGAAGGCGATCTTCATCCCGATCGACGTCGCGTCCGACGAGTCCATCGCCGCCTTCGCGAAGGCCGCGCTGAGCCACGGCGAGGTCCACGTCGTCGCCAACGTCGCCGGCTATGGCAAGGGCCAGCCCTTCGTCGACAACGACGCCGCCTTCTGGGAACGCGTCGTCGACATCAATCTGATGGGACCGGTCAAGCTGATCCGCGCCCTGCTCGACCCGATGATCCAGCGGCGC
>CAZEZD010000350.1:0-594 GCA_964516115.1 uncultured Hyphomicrobiales bacterium | reverse complement strand
CCTTTTCGAAGGGGCTCGCCCGCGAGATGGCGCGCTATTCCATCCACGTGAACTGCGTGTGCCCCGGCCCAACCGAGACGCCCATGCTCATGGCCCTGCCGGAGAACCATCTGGAAGCCTTCAAGCGCGCCATCCCGATGCGCCGCTTCGCCAGGCCCGCCGAAGTCGCCAACGCGATCCTCTTCCTTGCGGGCGACCGCTCGGATTACATCACCGGCCAGACGCTCAGCGTCTCTGGCGGCCTGACCATGGCCTGAGCCGCCACCCCCGACAACCGCAGGAGCATTGTCCCGTGCAGACGTTCAAAGCCGCCGACTACAAGGCCACCCATTTCCTCTGGGAGGTGGCGGGCAAGGTCGCCACGATCACGCTCAACCGGCCGGAGCGGAAGAACCCGCTGACCTTCGAGAGCTATGCCGAGCTGCGCGACCTGTTCCGCAGCCTCGCCCATGCGAGCGACGTCAAGACCATCGTGATTGCCGGCGCCGGTGGCAATTTCTGCTCCGGCGGCGACGTGCACGAGATCATCGGCCCGCTGGTCCGCATGCAGGAGGCCGACGACATGCAGGGCCTGCTGCGCTTCACGCGCATGAC
>CAZEZD010000349.1:266-3512 GCA_964516115.1 uncultured Hyphomicrobiales bacterium | reverse complement strand
TAGCTCGACGCGCCGCTCATCAGATAGACCGCGATGCCGCCGAAATCCGCCGGTGCACCGAATCGCCGCGCCGGGATGCGTGGCGCGACGGCCTTGACGAATTTCTCGTCGCCAAGCGCCTTCGCCGTCATGTCGGTCGCGATCCAGCCGGGGAGAACGGTGTTCGCTGTGATCCCGTGGCGGGCGAGTTCCACCGCGATGGCGCGGACAAAGGAGTTCACAGCACCCTTGGAGGCCCCGTAGTGCTCGTTGTAGGCGGCGCCCTCGATCGAGGCGACGCTCGATGTCGCCACCAGCCGGCCGAAGGGATCTCCTGCTTTCGCCCGTTCGACCATGTGCCTTGCGGCAACCTGGAAGCAGTGCGCGACACCCTCGACGTTGGCGGTCATGACGCGCCGCCAGTCATCCATGTCGCGGTCGACGAAGGGACCCTTGTTCTGTCCCGTGATGCCGGCATTGGCGAAGACGCCATCGACCCGCCCGTGGTCCTTGAGTGTCGCGGCGAAGGCCGCCTCGACGGACGATCGGTCCGCCACGTCGCAGACCTGAGCGGACGCCGTGGCGCCGAGGGCCCGCAGACGCGCCACGGCCCCTTCGTTCTTCGCGACGTTGCGACCCCAGACCGAGACAGTGCAGCCGGCGCCGGCAAGCGCCTCCGCCATGCCGAGCCCGATGCCGCCATTGCCGCCGGTGACGATGGCCACGCGGCCGGAGAGATCGAAAAGGTCGGGCATGGAGGGTCCTCGCTGTCGCTTCTCGCGGAGGTCCATCCGACCCGCCGGCGGGCGGTGTCGTCAATTCCGTCGTGCGAGAGAGGCGCGCACGATGGGCCACCCGGAGGTCAAACCCTGTTCGGTACGGTCTCGTCGCGACGGCGGAGGATCCACAGCACCGCAGTCGCCATCGCCACCATCCAGACCTTGCCGAGAACCATGCCGGGCAGCAGCGAGACCGAACCAAAGGCGAGCCAGAGGAATAGCGTACTGTCGATGATGGTCCCGACCAGGCTCGAGGCGAGGACGGCGGAGATCAGGCGCCGGCGCGCCAGCGGCGTATAGACGGCGGTGTCTGCGAGTTCGGAGAACAGGAAGGCGGCCGCCGAGGCCAGGGCGAGGGCAGGGGGCGCGACGAACCACGACAGGCCCGCTCCCACGGCGATACCTGCCAGGGCCCAGGCGAGGCCGAGCTGGCGCTGGACGACATCACGCAGCACCAGTGCAAGACCGATCATGAGAACCCCGCTCGGCGCCATCAGTCCGAAGCCCACGGGGATGAGGCACGGGCCTCCCGGTACGCAGGTCGTGCCGAGATTGCCGATGAGCCAGTTGGCCGTCGGAATGGTGGCGACGAAGGCGAGAAGAGACATGAAGCGCAGCATGGACTTGTCGTTCGCAAAGGCAGGGAGGCGGCTGTCTAGACGCTGGGACGCGTCGGGTCACGCCCTTTTCGGCATGGGGCGTGACCGGTCGGCGGGAATGTCCTAGAGGGAGGCCATGACTCCCTCGACCGAACCCTCCGTGTCGACCGACCGGCCGCCGGCGTTGCGCGGTTGGCTCGATGCCTTCGGCCGCATCGTCTCCGCAGCCATCGCGAGGCTCGGCCGGCCGGTCCGCCCCAATGCCGCTCCCGGCCTCAGGCTGTTCGACAACTGGGCCGAGAGGTTCAGCGCGGCGTTGATCGGTTTGGCGCTTGTTCTGGCGGGCATGGCCTACGTCGACCCGGTCCTCCAGGGGCTTCGCGGCTCCCTGTCGGGATCCACCGCAGTCTTCTGGGAAATGGTGACCGATGTCGGCAGGTCCGGCTGGGTGCTCATCCCGAGCGGCGTGATGATCCTGGTGATTCTCGCTGTCGCGCCGCCGGTGCGCAGCTTCGCCGACCGGCTGATGCTGTCGCTCGTCGCGCGTCTCGCCTTCGTCTTCATTGCCGTCGGCGGCTCGGGTCTCATCGTCACGACGGTGAAGCGCATCATCGCTCGCGGCCGCCCGCGCTATTTCGAAGAGTTCGGTTCGCTGCACTTCCAGTTTCCGAGCTGGCAGGCGTCCTATGCGAGCTTCCCGTCGGGCCATTCCCAGACGGCCTTCGCCATCGCGCTCGCCTTCGCGGCGCTGTTTCCGCGCTGGCGAAAGCCGTTGATCGCCGCGGCCCTCGTCGTGGCCACCAGCCGCGTCGCGGTGGACGCGCACTATTTCACCGACATCGTCGCCGGCTCGCTCTGGGGGGCCTGGTTCACCATCATGACGCGCGACTGGTTCGCGCGCCGCGGTCTCGTCTTCGCCCCCGGCCCCGATCGGCGGCCGTTTCCCATGCCCTGGCGACGGGTCCGGCAGGCGCTCGGACAGATTGCCCGGCGCCTGCGGCCCTGATCATCCGCCCGCCGCCTTCATCCGGTCGAAGCCCGCCGCAAGATCCGCCTGCAGATCGGCGACGTCCTCGAGGCCGATCTGGAAGCGCAACGCCGTGCCGCCCGGGTTCCAGGTCGTGACCGTGCGGTAGGGGGCGCAGTCGAACGGCACGACGAGGCTCTCGTAGCCGCCCCACGAATAGCCCATGCCGAAGAGCTCCAGGCCGTCCAGGAAAGCCGCCAGCGCCTTTTCGGAGACGGGGTGCAGGATGACCGAGAAAAGGCCGGACGCGCCTTTGAAGTCGCGCTTCCAGATTGCGTGGCCCGGATGGGAGGGGAAGGCGGGATGCAGGACAGTCTTCACCTCGGGACGCCCGGAGAGCCATTCGGCCATGGCCATCGCCTGGCGGCCGGCCTCGTCGAGGCGCAGCTTCATGGTTCGGAGACCGCGGAGCGCCAGGAAGCAGTCCTCCGGGCCGGCGCCGATGGCCGTGAGGTCGAAGGTCTCCTTCAGGGCGGGCCAGGCCCTCTCGTTCGCCGTGACCAGACCCATCAGCAGGTCGGAATGGCCGCCGAGATACTTCGTGCCCGCCTCGATGGCGATGTCGGCACCGCGCTCGTGCGGCGGGAAGTAGAGGGGCGTCGCCCAGGTGTTGTCCATGACAATGAGCGCGCCCTTCGCATGGGCGGCCTCGGCGATCGCCGGAATGTCCTGCATCTCGAAGGATTGCGATCCCGGCGCCTCGGTGAAAACGACCGTGGTATTTGGTCGCATCAGGGCGGCGATTCCCGCGCCGATGAGCGGGTCGTAATAGGTCGTCTCGACGCCGAAGCGCTTCAGCACGCTGTCGGCATATTGGCGCGTTGGCCGGTAGACGGAATCGGTCACCAGCATGTGATCGCCG
>CAZEZD010000349.1:0-256 GCA_964516115.1 uncultured Hyphomicrobiales bacterium | reverse complement strand
TTGAGGCACGACTGCAGCGCGATGGCGATGGCGGCGAGGCCCGAGGGCACAAGCACGGTGCCCGCCGCTCCGGAAATGTCGGTCCAGGCCTCTTCGAGCGCCCGCGTCGTGGGGGTTCCCTTGGTGCCATAAACGAATTTCTGCCGGCGGGTCTTCAGTTCCTCGTAGGTCGGGTAGAGGACAGTCGATCCCCGGTAGATCGGTGTGTTGACGAAGCCGAATTGATCCGCCGGATGGCGGCCGCCGAGGACGAGGC
>CAZEZD010000348.1:0-3513 GCA_964516115.1 uncultured Hyphomicrobiales bacterium | reverse complement strand
AAGGACCGGGACATCGCCATGGTGTTCCAGAACTACGCGCTCTATCCGCACATGACGGTGGCCGAGAACATGAGCTTCGGCCTGCGTCTCAAGCGCTATCCGAAGGCCGAGATCAAGGCACGGGTGGACGAGGCGGCGCGCATCCTCGACATCCAGGAACTGCTCGAGCGCAAGCCCAAGGCGCTCTCCGGCGGCCAGCGCCAGCGCGTCGCCATGGGCCGCGCCATCGTCCGCAACCCGAAGGTGTTCCTGTTCGACGAGCCCCTGTCGAACCTCGATGCGAAACTGCGCGTGCAGATGCGCACCGAGATCAAGAAGGTGCATCTGAAGGTGCGCACCACCACGGTCTATGTCACCCACGACCAGGTGGAGGCGATGACGCTGGCCGACCGCGTGGTGGTGATGAACCACGGCCGGATCGAGCAGATCGGCCCGCCGAACGAACTCTACCACCATCCGAAGACGCGCTTCGTCGCCGGATTCATCGGTTCGCCGGCGATGAATTTCATTCCCGTGAAGGTCGAGCAGGCCTCGGGCGGCCTCAACCTGCACATCAACGGCTCGATCGTCCTGCCGGTGCCGGCGGCCCGGACGGAGCGCTACAAGGCGTTGGCCGGCAGGGACGGGCTGGTCCTCGGGCTCCGTCCCGAGCACATCACCGAGACCTCGCCGACGATGGAGCCGGGCGTCGCCCCATTCGACATCACGCTCGACGTGATCGAGCCGATGGGCAACGAGACGCTGGTCTATTTCACCATCGCCGGAGAGGCGCTCTGCGGCCGCGTCAACCCCAATGCCGGAGCCGCCGACGGCCAGCCCATGCGGCTCGCCGCCAACCTCAACCACATGCACCTGATGGATGCCGACGGAAAGGTGCTGTGATCAGACGAACTGGTCGGCGATCATGGCGACGAGGATGCAGATGGCGAGGGCGAAATCGATCAGTCGTCGCCGGGGCGAATAGCGCATCAGCATGCCTGACAGGGCCACGCAGAATGCGAGAAGGCCACTGATCGTCGAGAGGATGACCAGGCGCAGGTCGAGCAGAAGCGCGATGGCGAGGAAGCTCGCCACCGCGACGAGGCCGGAGATGACGACAGCGAACAATCCGTAAGCCCCGGATACGTCCATGAAGCGCAGGAGCGCGCGACGCCAGGCCGGGATGTCGCGCGCCGGAACGCTGACATCGTAGAGCGCACCGAGAGCCCGCCCGCTGGCCAGAAAAGCGAGAGCGGCCGCGCCCGGCATCAGCGCCAGCAGCGCGAAGCGGCGGTCCATGGCGATCCTCTCGATGCCGACGACGCGCTCGACGAAGCCGAAGGCGGTGAGCAGCACCGAGCCGATCGTCAGGGCGCTGGCGACGATGACGCGGGCGACGTCGGTCAGCGCCTTGTCACGGTCGAACGGCGGCGGATCGGCAGACGCGGACATGGGCACGGGCCTCGGCTCGGCGGCGGCAGGGGACGTCGGGACCAACGGGTCCCGTCGCACCCTGCCCGTGCCGGCTTAAGGTCCGGTTTCCGTCAGGCTGGCGTGAAGGTCAGCGCAACACCGTTGATGCAGTAGCGCAGACCGGTCGGTGGCGGGCCGTCGGGGAAGACATGGCCGAGATGACCGCCGCAACTGGCGCAGTGCACCTCGGTACGCAGCATGCCCCAGGAGCGGTCGACCGTCTCCTCCACCGAGCCGGGCACCGGCTGGTCGAAGCTCGGCCAGCCGGTGCCGCTCTCGAACTTCTTGGCCGCCACGAAGAGGTCCTGGCCGCAGCCGGCACAGGAAAAGGTGCCGGCGCGCTTCTCGTGGTTGAGCGCGCAGCTTCCAGGCCGCTCCGTGCCGTGGCCGCGCAGCACCTCGTACTGCTCGGGGGTGAGGATGCGGCGCCATTCCTCGTCGGTCTTCATGACGGGGAATGTCCTGGTGGCAACGGTCATCGTCTCGTCTCCCTTCAATCCGAACAGGGCGGTCAGTTGCGTCAGCAGCGACATCGCTCCCTCCTCCTTCACTCGGCCGCGACAGCGGCGCGGCGTGAGCGCGGAGCCCCCTGCCGGCCGCGGACGAGGCTGACCAGCGCCAGCGCGAGCCCGGCAAGGGCGACCCACAGGGCCGGCCTCAGCCCGAAGGCGATGTCGAGATTGGCGGCGAGGATGCGCGAGGTCATGACGCCGGTCATCGTCCCGTACCACAGCGCCTCGAGCAGCGCGGTGGCGACGCCAGATATGAGGGCGAGAGCCGCGAGCTGCAACGGGGCGACGGCCACGCCGAGCCGGCGCATCAGCCGGAAGCCCATCAGCCAGAGGAAGAAGCCGAGCATGAGGACCGGCTGCGACACGTCGAGCCGCGTCTGCAGGAAGAAGTGCCAGATGGCGATGAAGGCGATGGGGTAGGTCAGGAGATGCAGGCGGTTCCAGGCGGTGCTGCCCATGCGGCGGATCATGGCGTCGGTGGAGGTCGCCGTCAGGGCCAGCAGGCCGAGTAATCCGAGGAAGCCGATGGTGAGATAGAAGCGCAGCAGGATCTCGCTCGCCACCTTCTGCAGATCCCACGCCTGCTCGACCACGTAGAACAGGAGATGGAAGAGGGCATAGGCGGCGGCGGCGACCCCGACCATGCGGCGCACCAGGATCAGCTTCGGCCAGTCGGCGATGAAGCGCAGCGGCGTGACGAGCAGGGACAAGAGCAGCAGCCGAACCGCCCAGTCGCCGGACTGGTGGATGGCCGAGGTGATCGGCTTGGAGCCGAGCATGCCCGTGGCAGCCTGCAGCGCGATCCAAGCGCCGGGCGCGAGAACCCCCAGGAAGACGATCAGCTTCAGGGCGGACAGGTTTCCCGCCCGGTCATTCCACGGCAGCATGCAGTACCCTCGATGAGCCTGATGTCATGCCATACGCGGTGGGACCGCAAGAGGTTACAGGCGACGGCCTCACGTTGAAGTGAGCCCGTCGCCCCGGGACGGCGGCGGCTCACTCCGCCGGTCCGCCCTCCAGCCAGATCTTTCCGCGCCGGTAGAGCGCCTCGACCTCCGGGCCGCGCAGGCCCGGCATGTCGCGCTTCACCGTGTAGCCGATCCTGGTCTGGATATAGGCGAGGTGGCGGTAGCCCTCGGGGAACTGCGCCAGCAGGTCGGGGTCGAGCGACAGCTTCGCGTCGGGCAGCACCGGGTCCAGCCGGTCCTTCTCGTAGATCGGCTGGCGCAGCACGACGCCCCAGCGGCCGTCGCGCTTCTCGATGAAGTCGTAGAAGCGGCCGGTGCAGACGACGTCGCAGAGGACGCCGTCCACCGGGCCGCGCTGCGAGATGGTCATCTTGGTCTGGGCGATGGCGCGGTTGCCCGCGCGGTCGATGGTGGTGCCGCCGAGGAAGTGCAGGATCGACACGCCCTTGGCCCAGCCCTCGCGGCTGGCGCGGATAAAATCCGCCGCTGGGCCCTGGTACCAGGTCGCCATCATCCGCCCGTCGTCATGCCAGCAGGTGAGGAAGCGGTCCCAGTCGCCGGCATCGCGCCACAGCGCCCAG
>CAZEZD010000347.1:0-3528 GCA_964516115.1 uncultured Hyphomicrobiales bacterium | reverse complement strand
TCCGCGCACGGTCGACCCGAAACTCGCCGGAAAGCCGGTCTATCTCATCATGGCGTTGACCGGGGACATGATCCTCAGGGTCAAGCCGCAGAACCTGATCGTCGGCCTCCCGCTCGTCGGCCGGCAGGCGGCCTGAGGAGAGACCCATGCCCGTGCAGCACCTCACCGTCGGCATCGTCGCCGTGAAGCGCAAGCTGAACAATCCCTGGGTCGATTTCGAATGGCTGCCGGAGGCGGTGCTGCCGGGCCTTCCCGCCGTCGAGCCCGGCACGCGGATCGGCGCGGAAGGCTCCGTCGAGCGCTGGTATCTCGGACCAGTGGAAATGACCTTCCATTCCGGCGAAACGTCCCACTACCGCGACAATCTCGTCTCGGGCAGGCCGGCCGTCTGGGTGGCGCTGCGCGAGACCGCCGAAGGTGCCTGGCAGGTCGCCGGCGCGACCGTCGACCCTTATGAGGGAGAGGCCTTCGTCGACGTGGTGACCGACAAGGTGGAGGCGCTCGCCATGCCGCACGAGATCGCGGTCGAGCTTCAGGCTTTCGTCGACGCCCACCACGTCGAGCAGGCCTTCTTCAAGCGCAAGCGCGACCGCAAGGATCCCCATGCCGAGCCGGACTATGGAATCGGCCATCCGGCCCGACAGCCGGGGAGGCGGTCGTGAGCGGCGGGCGCGAGGGCTTTCTCTCCCGCTGGTCGCGGCTGAAGCGCGAGCCCGACCCTCCAGCGGCCCAGCCGGACCCGTCGGCCGACGTGCAGGCGACGCCCTCGCTTCCCGATGGCAAGGCGCTGGACGACCTCATCGCAGAACTGCCGCGCCTCGAGGACCTCGTGCCGGGCCAGAGCCTGACCGCCTTCATGCAGCCCTGGGTTCCCAATGGCGTGCGCAACGCGGCGCTCCAGCGCATGTGGCTGCTCGACCCGGCTATCCGCGACTATGTGAGCCCGGCGCTGGACTATGCCTACGACTACAACACGCCCGGCGGGGCTCCCGGCTTCGGCACGATGGAGACCTCGCAGGACGCCATCCGCGAGGTCGCGGAGATGTTCGACCGCGCGCTCGGAAAGACGGCTTCGGAGACACCCACCGAGACCCGCGCCGACCTTCACGACAATTTGTCGCAAGCGGCGCGTGAAATGCCTGCCGCTCCGGGTTCTGTTGCAGCGCAACAGGGCGATGCCGGCCCCATTCCGGCGCAGAAACAGGATGCGGGATTTTCGGCTGAAGACCTGCCTCAATCAGGGCTTCTGCCGCGGGAGCCGGCAAGCGAAGTCCATGTTGCGACGCACAATAATCCAAGCGAACCGAAGGACTTGCGCCCGGTGGGCCGTCGTCACGGCGGGGCTCTTCCGGGCTGAGGCGCCAGAGTTTCGCCTTGTCTTCGCGGGTCATAGCTTGTAGCTATTCTAAGGCAAATGTGGGAAGGCTATGACCCTAAGGCGCGCTCACAAGCGCCAGGTCGGATGCCAGAGGCGGGAGTGACCGCGGCAGTGCGTGAACGGGGACTTGAGGAGGCGATCAAGGCGGTCGGCGGGGTTGGTGCCCTGGCGAGGGCGCTCGGCATTTCGCAGCCTTCCGTATCGAGCTGGAACCGCGTCCCGTCCGAGCGGGTCATCGCCGTCGAGAAGGTGTCCGGCGTCGGGCGCCACGTGCTGCGGCCCGACCTCTATCCCGAGGCGCGGTCAAGCATCGCCGTCGCTATGGAGGCGGCACAGGAGAAGTCCGGCGCCGTTGACGAGATGGACCAGCTCCGCGCCGTCGAATACGGCCTTCTCGCCCTTCTCCTCTTTCGCGTGCCAACCGCCGACGTCCTGCGGCAGGTTGCCGACCTGAAGGGCGATGCCTCGCCGCTCGGCATGGCGCATCTGGCGCTGGCAAGAGCCGCCTCCGAGACCGACGTGGATGCGGTCGGGCGCGAATTCTTCGATCTCTTCGTCGGCGTCGGGCGCGGCGAGCTCCTGCCCTACGCCTCGTACTATCTCACCGGCTTCCTGCACGAGCGTCCTCTCGCCGCAGTGCGCCAGTCCTTCGTCGATCTCGGCATCGTCCGTGAGGACGATTCGCGCGAACCGGAAGACCACATCGCCCTGCTCTTCGACGTGATGGCGAATCTCGCCCGACGCGAGATCGGCAGCGGCTACGACACCGAGAAGGCCTTCTACGAGGCGCATCTGAAGCCTTGGGCGGGGCGCTTCTTCTCGGATCTGGAATCCATGCGGAACCGACCCTTCTACGCCGCCGTCGGCGCGGTCGGCCGCCTTTTCATGGACATTGAAAACGAGGCTTTCTCCTTCGACGCCTGACGGCGCGAGGGACGGAATGGAGGACACGACCATGTCGGGTAATGCCAGGAACCAAGGAAACGCCGCCGCTCCGGCCCGCCGCGATTTCCTCAAGGCGATGACCGGGGCCTCGGCCGCCGCTGCTGTGGTTGTGGTCGGCGCCGAGCCGGCGGAAGCCCAGGCCAACACGCGCGAAAGCCGCGACGAGCGCACCAAGGCCCGTTACCAGGCCAATTCCGCGCATGTCCAGGCCTTCTATCGCACCAATCGCTACTGAGGACGCCCCCCATGCTCATCAAGCGCAAGTCCCAGGACGCCGCCCGCACCCGCCTCGCGGGCCTCGCCGGTGGTCTGACCTCCGGCGTGATGGATCGTCGTACTTTCCTCGCCCGCTCGGGCCTCACCGCCGCCGGCGCCATCGCCGTCGGCTCGCTGACGCTCGGCGCGGTGCGCCGGGCGGAAGCCGTCGCCGCGCCTCAGCCGGGTGTCGCCATCACGGTGAAGAAGAACCTCTGCACGCACTGCTCGGTCGGCTGCACCATCCGCGCCGAGGTACAGAACGGCGTCTGGACCGGCCAGGAGCCGGCCTGGGAGAGCCCGATCAACCGCGGCACCCATTGCGCCAAGGGCGCCGCCTCGCGTGAGCTCGTCTTTGGCGAGCGCCGCGTCAAGTATCCGATGAAGCTCGTCGGCGGCCAGTGGCAGCGCATCTCGTGGGACCAGGCGTTCAACGAGATCGGCGACAAGATGATGGAGATCCGCGGCAAGTCCGGCGCTGATTCCGTCTACATGCTCGGCTCGGCGAAGTTCACCAACGAGGCGGCCTACCTGTTCCGCAAGTTCGCCGCCTTCTGGGGCACGAACAACGTCGACCACCAGGCCCGCATCTGCCACTCCACCACCGTGGCCGGCGTCGCCAACACCTGGGGCTACGGCGCCCAGACCAACTCCTACAACGACATCCGCAATTCCAAGACCATGATCATCATGGGCGGGAACCCGGCGGAGGCGCACCCCGTGTCGCTGCAGCACGTGCTGAGCGGCAAGGAGCTGAACCGCGCCAACATGATCGTCATCGACCCGCGCATGACCCGCACCGCGGCGCATGCGACGGAATATGTCCGCATCCGCTCCGGCACCGACATTCCGGTGATCTGGGGCATCATGTGGCACATCGTCAGGAACGGCTGGGAGGACAAGGACTTCCTCGCCAAGCGTGTCTACGGCATGTCCGAGGCGCTGAAGGA
>CAZEZD010000346.1:0-3541 GCA_964516115.1 uncultured Hyphomicrobiales bacterium | reverse complement strand
TGCCCGGCAATTTCCGCCTGCTGGTCGGCCGCGACCTCGAGGAACGCGACCGGATGCGCGAGATCTTCGGGCGCGGTTTCCGGCTGGCGCTGATGGTGGCGCTCATCCTCGGCCTGGTCGGTGCCTATTTCGTTACCCGCCGCGTGCTGAAGCGCGTCGACGCCATGACCGACATGTCCCGCCGCATCATGGAGGGTGACCTGACGGGGCGCCTGCCGACCGCCGGCTCGCGCGACGAGCTCGACCGCCTCGCCGGCAGCGTCAACGACATGCTGGCGCGCATCGAGGCGCTGATGGCGGGCATGAAGGAGGTCTCCGACAACATCGCCCACGACCTCAAGACGCCGCTGACCCGTCTGCGCAACAAGGCCGAGGACGCCCTGCGCGTCGCCTCGGGCGAGGATGCCTATCGCGCCGCGCTGACCGGCATCATCGAGGAATCGGACGGGCTGATCCGCACCTTCAATGCCCTGCTCATGATCGCCCGGGCCGAGGCCGGCAACCAGCGCGAGGGCATGGCGCCGCTCGACCTGGGCGAGATCGCCCGCGGCGTCGCCGAGCTCTACGAGCCGGTTGCGGAGGAGGCGGGCATCGCGCTGGAGGTCGTGGCGGTGCCGGTGCGCGTCAGCGGCAACCGGGAACTGCTCGGCCAGGTCGTCGCCAATCTCGTCGACAACGCCCTGAAGTATGGCGCTCCCGAAGGCGGCGAGCGCAGGGTCAGCGTGACGGTCACGGCGGAGGGAGCCGATGCGCTGATCAACGTCGCGGATCGCGGCCCCGGCATCGCCGACGGCGACCGCGGCCGGGTTCTCGACCGTTTCGTCAGGCTGGAGACGAGCCGCTCCCGGCCCGGCTCGGGCCTCGGCCTCAGCCTCGCCGCGGCGGTTGCGCGGCTACATGGCGGTGGATTGTCGCTCGACGACAATCGTCCGGGTTTGAAGGTGGCGCTGCGTCTGCCACGATTGGCCGATGACACGAACCTCCCGGTCCGGCCCGCCTGATTCGTCGCTGAGCCTCGCCGCGCGGCTGAAGGCCGCCCCCGTCATGCCGAAAGGCGCGACGGCGGCCAAGCGCAGCGCCGAGTTCCTCGGTGGCGTGGACGATGCCGCCCTGCGCGCCAGTCTCGAGGCTGCGCTCAAGGCACCGAAGGCGCGCGCGCTGGTGGCCGGCGTCCTCGCCCACTCGCCCTTCCTCACCGCCATCGCGGTGGACGATCCCGGTCACCTCGCCGCCTGCCTCTCCGAAGCGCCCGAGGCCTGCTTCGCGCGGCTCAAGGCCGAGGCCTCCGCCGCCTGCCGCAAGGCGCGCAGCGACGAGGGGATCGGCCGCGCGCTCCGGCGGTTTCGCGCCCAGGTGGCGCTGCTCGTCGCGCTCGCCGATATCGGCGACGTCTGGCCGCTGGAGACCGTCACCCGCGCTCTGACCGCGACGGCGGACCTCGCCGTGGCCGAGGCGGTCGCCCATCTGATGCGCGACCTCGCCGACGGCGGGATCCTCGACCCCGCCGACCCGAAGAACGCGGAGGTCGGCTCAGGCTACATCGTGCTCGCCATGGGCAAGCACGGCGCCTTCGAGCTCAACTATTCCAGCGACATCGACCTGATCGTGTTCTTCGACCCCGACAAGGCGCCGATGAAGCCGGGTAGGGAGGCCCAGCCGGCCTATGTGCGCCTCACCCAGCGGCTGGTGAAGATCCTGCAGGAGCGCACGGCGGACGGCTATGTCTTCCGCACCGACCTGCGCCTGAGGCCCGATCCCGGCGCGACGGCGGTCGCCATCTCGACGCCTGCGGCGCTGCACTACTACGAGACCATCGGCCAGACCTGGGAGCGCTCGGCCTTCATCAAGGCGCGGCCCTGCGCCGGCGACATCGCGGCAGGCGAGGCGTTCCTCCAGGAGATGCAGCCCTTCATCTGGCGCAAATACCTCGACTATGCCGCTGTCGCCGACGTCCATGCCATGAAGCGGCAGATCCACGCCTTCCGCGGCCATGATGCGCTGGCCGTCGAGGGCCACAACATCAAGCTCGGCCGCGGCGGCATTCGCGAGATCGAGTTCTTCGTGCAGACGCAGCAGCTCATCGCCGGCGGCCGCAACCCGGCGCTGCGCGTTCGCGACACGATGACCGGGCTCGAGCGCCTGCGCGAGGCCGGCTGGGTGACGGCCGAGACGCGCGAGGCGCTGGAGCGCGCCTACCGCTTCCTGAGGCAGATCGAGCACCGGCTGCAGATGGTCGCCGACGAGCAGACGCACAGCCTGCCCGAGACGACCGAGGGCGTGGAGCGCATCGCAATGTTCCTCGGCTACAGCAACCATGCCGCCTTCGCCGCCGCGCTCACGGCGGAGCTCAGGCCGGTCGAGGCGGCCTATGCAAAGCTCTTCGAGACCCTGCCGACGCTGTCCGAGGTGAAGGGCACGCTCGACCTGACGTCCTCGCCGCCGAAGGCGACGACGGTGGCGGCGCTGAAGGACATCGGTTTCGCCGACCCCGTGGCCGTCGTCGCCACCGTGCAGGCCTGGCAGCATCCCAGGAGCGGCGGCCTTCGCGCCCGCGACGCGCGTGAGCGCGTTGCCGAACTCGCGCCGGCTCTCCTCGACGCCCTGTCGCGCAGCGGCGATGCCGATCTCGGCCTCAGGGCCTTCGACCGCCTGCTGACGCGCCACTCACAGCCGATCGAGCTGCTCGCCATCCTCAGGACCCATCCGGACCTGCTCGAGCTCATTTCGCAGATCCTCGGCTCGGCGCCGCGCCTCGCCGACCTGCTCGGGCGCCGCGCCCACGTGCTCGACGCGCTGCTGGAGCCGGCCTTCTTCGGCGAACTGCCGTCCGATGCCGATCTGGCCGCCCGTCTCAAGGAGACGCTGTCCATGGCGGCCGACGCCGAGGACGTTCTCGACCGTGCCCGCATTTTCGGCCAGGAGCAGATGTTCCTCACCGGCGTGCGCGTCCTTGCCGGGACGGTGTCGGCGGAGGCGGCCGGCCAGGCCTTCGCGCGCCTCGCCGAGCAGCTCATCAAGGCGCTCTACCAGGCGGTCACCGACTGGATCGCCGCGGCCCACGGGTCCATTCCCGGCATGCGGACCGCGGTCATCGCCCTCGGCAAGCTGGGCGGCCGCGAGATGACGGCCGGTTCCGACCTCGACCTCATCCTGCTCTACGACCACGATCCCAGCGAGAGCGCCTCCGGCGGCCCGCGCCCGCTGACCGGCAGCCACTACTTCTCCCGCATGACGCAGCGCCTCATCAGCGCCCTGTCGGCGCCGACCAGCGAAGGCGTGCTGTTCGACGTCGATCTGAGGCTCAGGCCCTCGGGGCGGTCGGGACCGGTGGCCACCCATATCGACGGCTTCCGCGCCTACCAGGTGAAGGAGGCCTGGACCTGGGAGCACATGGCACTGACGCGCGCCCGCGTGGTCGCCGCAACCCCCGGCTTCGAGGTCGAGGTGAGCGAGGCCATCCGCCGCGTCCTGACGGCGAAACGCCCGGCCAAGGCGACCCTCGCCGACATCGTCGACATGCGCCGGGCCATCGCCGAGGACA
>CAZEZD010000345.1:0-3571 GCA_964516115.1 uncultured Hyphomicrobiales bacterium | reverse complement strand
CGCGCGACAGGATGCGCTCGATGGAATCGCTGATGCGCTGGCGCACCGGCGTCTCCAGGCCAAGGCCGCCTTCCGCCGCCGCGAGGACGTCGAGATAGAGGAGTGGCAGGGCGCGGGAGGTAATCTGCTCGGTGCAGCCAAAGGGATAGCGGTCGAGCGCCAGGATCAGGCCCGGCACGTCGATCGCCGTCGACGGGCTGACGGAGACGGAGACCTGCGCCGACCCGGCGAGGAAATCGCCGAGGAGGTCGCTGGACACCGTGACCGACTGGCCCGGCTCCATCGTCATCACCGTGCGCCGGCTGATGTCGGGCAGCGCCGGCCTCACCCCCAGCGCATAGCGCGAGGTGACGTCGAGGCCGTTCGGGCCGGTCAGTTGCACGTTGAGATGGCCGACGCCGAGGCCAGATGCCGAGAGCGGCAGGGAGACCGCGCCGCGGCCGCCATTGGCGCCGAGCTGGACCGTCGCCTGCGTCTGGGTAAGCCGCAGCGGGCCTTCCGGCCTGACGGTGACGCGATAGGCGCCGGCGGGTCCCTCGGCATTGACAAAGTCGAGGCGGGCGGTCGCGGCATCGGCATGGCCGAGCACACGCGGCAGCGTCGCGGTGACAACGACGGGATCGCGGGCGATCACGTCGCGCGAGGCCGAGCCGTGCTTCTTCGTCGTCCAGGCCATGGCCATCAGGCGCACGGTGCCGTTGAAGTCGGGGATGTCGAAGACGGCTTCCGCCGTGCCGTCCGGACCGACGGTCAGGATGCCGGAGAACAGCGACAGCGGCTGCTGCGCCGGCGGCGCGCCGGAGGGGCGGTTGGCCGGCCCGTCACCGCCGGAGCGGATGGAGCCGCGCACCGCCGACATGCCGTCGATGAGCAGGCCATAGAGGTCGCGCACCTCGGCCGACAGGCGCCGTTGGCCGAGATAGTGCTCGTCCGGCTTCGGCGGCTGGTAGTTGGTGATAGTGAGGATGCCGAGATCGACAGCCGCCACGGTCACATAGGCCTGCTCGCCGGCGCTGAGCCCCTCGACCTTCACCGGCACGCGCAGCGCCGTGCGCGGCGCCATCTTTTCCGGCGCGTCGAGCGTCACGCGCAGACGCCGCTCCGCCGTGTCGATGCCGAACCAGGCAAGGCCGATGGCCCGGCCCGGCATGCGCGAGGCGGCGGCATCCAGCGGGCGGCGCATGAAGACCGTGGCATAGGCCCCGGCCCCCCAGTCGCTGCCGACCGGAATCTGGATCTTCGAGCGACCCTGCGGTACGTCGACCGTGCGCTCGGCGAGGAGGCGGTCGCCCATCACCGCGACGGTCGCCGAACCGGCAAAACGCGCGTTGACGGCCACCGTCATGGTCTCCCCGGAGACGTAGGATGGCTTGTCGAGGCTCATCTCCAGCACGTCCGGCGTATCGGCCGTGCCGCCGGCGCCATAGCCGGAGTCGAAGATGACGGTGGTCATCGGCCCGGCAACGTCGCCGCCGGCCGTCACCTCGAGGCGGTAGCGGCCCCAGGGCACAGGTGCGCCGATGCGCGGCGCAGCACCGGAGGCGGTCGCCTGCACCTCTCCGTCGGCGACGCGGCGCGTCGAGACGATGGCCTGGCTCGACCAGCCGGAGGTGCCGCGGGTCCAGATCCAGCGCGTCTCGAGGCGCAGCAGCTGCCATGTGAGCTGGGCCGAGCGGCGGGTGCGCCCGTCCGCGGCCACGGCGATCAGCTCGAAGGAGGCGGTGTCGCCCTCGGACACGCGGTCGCCCTCGAACAGCGGCTTGACGCCGATGAGCGGCGTTCCCGGCAGCACCGGCACGGTGGCCGTCCGCTCCACGGCGCGGCCGCCCGGCTCGGCGACACGCACCTGCAGGCGGGCCGACAACGGCCGGGTCGTGTCCTCCATGCGCGGTAGCCGAGCAGCGATTGTGGCCTTGCCGGCATCGTCCGTGGTCAGCCCGTCGGGCAGCGGCTCGCGGTCGCGCTTGGCTTCCTCGTCACCGAGGCCGAAGCGGAAGCCGGGGAAGTCCGGCAGGTTCGGCGTCGTCTCCATGACGACCTCGCCCTCGATGCCGAGATTGGCTCCCGGCATGCCGAAGAGGTAGCGGGCATCGACGGTCGCGCTGAAGGCATCGTTGCGCGTCAGGCGTGGCGCGGTGGCGGTCAGATCGAAGGCGATGCGGTCGGGCACGAAGTCCTCGACCATGAAGCGCACCTCGCCCGCCGTCGGGCTCTTTGGATCGGTGATGGCCCTGACACGCCAGGTGCCGGTCGGCGCCGAGGAGACAATCGGGATCGGCACGGCGCGCGCGCCGGCCCCCTGGTCCTGCGTCACGATGCGGCGATACTCGACGCCGTCCGGACGCTCGACGATGAGGGTCAGCGGCAGGTTCGGCACCGCATCGCCCTTGGCGTCGCGCAGCAGCGCCGTCAGATAGACCGTCTCGCCGGGGCGGTAGATGCCGCGTTCCGGCACCAGGAAAGCGTCGAGCGGGCCGGTCACCTCGCGGCCGGCAACGCCGCGGTCCGACAGGTCGAAGGCCGGCTGGCGCAGGTTGAGGAAGGAATAGTCGCCCTGTGCGGTCGAGGCGACGACGAGCGACGGGGCGAGAGAGGCCTCGCCGCGGGTGAGGCCCGGCGCAAACCGCACATGGCCCGAGGCATCCGTGCGCGCCGTGCCGAGCACCTCGTTGTTGCGGGCGATGAGGCGCACCTCGACATCCGCCAGGGGCTTCGCCGAGTTCAGCGAATGGACAAAGCCATGCACGCCGTCGACGCCCGACAGCGCGGTGAGGCCGAGGTCGGAGACGATGAACCACTGGGCGACGCGGCCGTTGCTGCCGTCGTCATCGTCGGTGCGGCGCTGGGCATTGGTCGGCTTGGCGGTCACCACATAGACGCCGGGCTCCAGCGTGCGGACCGCCTCGTCGATCGGCAGCGCCGTGGTGACGTCGACATTGAGCCGGTTCTCGGTCTCGAGCTGGCCCTTCCAGACGGAGATGCCGCGCTCGGAGATGGCCTGCTGCATCTCGTAGCTGTCCAGCGGTTTGGGAAATTCCTCCTGGATGGTCTGGGCGATGGACCGGTCGCCCATGCGGATGATCTCCACGTCGATCGACTGGAGATTGACGCTGACGATGGGCAGGCCGCGCTGGCCGGCGCGCGGCAGCACGTAGGAGCGGCCGGTGAAGCGCACCGAGGGCGTCCGGTCACGCACATAGACGGACACGTCGATATTGCGCGTCAGGCTCTCGCTGGCGATCACCGAGGGCAGTCCCTCGCGCAACTGGAAGCTGTAGCGCTCGCCGTGCCGGAGGCCGTCGACACAGATCTGGCGGTCCTCGACCGTGATCGGCGGATTGTTGACGCCCGTCTGGCGGATATAGGGGGCGAAATCGGTGCGACCGGTCCGCAGGTTCTCGGTGAAGACGAAGCAGGCGCGCGGACGCGTCGCATCCGAATCGATCTTGGTCTCGCGGAAGCGGAAGCCGTGCTGGTCGCGCAGCCGGTTGTAGGCGTCGCGCGCCTCCGGCGTGTCGCGCGTCTCGACCACGGCGCGGGCGATGTCGATGGCCGGGCGCCACTGCTGGCG
>CAZEZD010000344.1:0-3573 GCA_964516115.1 uncultured Hyphomicrobiales bacterium | reverse complement strand
CGTGGCGGGCGATGTCGGCGAGCACCATGCCCCAGGCCTGGGCGTCGTCGAAGGCACGGCGCATGGAGATGTGCAGTCCGCCCTCGACAATGCCGGCACGCACGATCTCGACACCGCCCTTCTCGAGGGCGGCCGGCGGGATCGCGAGGGCGTCGAAGGGCGCGCTCATTACTTCGGTCCACGATCAATCATTCGCTTTACAGCGCGCCCCAAACCTTGCTCCAAGCCCTTAGATACTCCGACAACGGTTCCCATAACTAATACTCCGGCGGGGACCGTTAGAAACATCAAATACGGCGAGCCGTCGGCAGCACCAATGCCAATTAACGTTCCAATCGCCACAGAAGACGAGCTTGAAAGTATAGATTTTATGCTGCGATCTTTGGGCGGTGAATTGGATATGACAACGTCACTGTTATAGACGTCGGTCACAAATTGAGAAAGCCGCCCCTCGTAGCTCGTGTAGTGATAATCCGGGTCTGTTGCCACGTAAATTGGATCAATCTTATCGTTGTTGAGGACGCCGAACGCCATTCGGCGAAACGCGATATGAGCCGAGCCGCGATCCACCAAGAACGTATCACGGGTAAGCACTTCTGGATCAAAGGCCCCAAGTGTACGCACCAGAAAATCGCTCTTGATCCACGCAAATGACAATCCGAACTGATCTTCTGTATTCCGATACATTTTTGCATCGGAAATATCAGTTAGGTCGAGATAAAAATCTGTCCTAATCGTTCGGAACATACCGCCTCACTTGTAGGTCACGGCCTTCACCGCCTCGATCACCTCGGCGACCGAGGGCAGCGCCAGCTTCTCGAGATTGGCGGCGTAGGGCATCGGCACGTCCTTGCCGGAGACGCGGGCCGGCGGCGCATCGAGATAGTCGAAGGCCCGCTCCACGACCCGGGCGGTGATCTCGGCGCCGACGCCGGACTGCTGCCAGCCCTCCTCGACGGTGACGATGCGGCCGGTCTTCATCACCGAGCCGATGATCGTCTCGGTGTCGAGCGGGCGGAGCGAGCGCAGGTCGATCACCTCGGCGTCGATGCCGAGCTTTTCCAGCTCCGCGGCGGCCTTGGTGGCGTAGGTCATGCCGATGGACCAGGCGACGATGGTCACATCCTTGCCGGGGCGATGGATGCGCGCCTTGCCGATGGGCAGCACGAAGTCGTCGAGCTTCGGCACCTCGAAACTCTGGCCGTAGAGAATCTCGTTCTCGAGGAAGATGACCGGGTTCGGATCGCGGATCGCCGCCTTCAGGAGGCCCTTGGCGTCGGCCGCCGTATAGGGCGCGACGACCTTGAGGCCGGGAATGTGCGAATACCAGGCCGAGTAGTCCTGGCTGTGCTGGGCGGCGACGCGCGCCGCGGCGCCGTTCGGGCCGCGGAACACGATGGGGCAGCCCATCTGTCCGCCTGACATGTAGAGCGTCTTCGCCGCCGAGTTGATGATCTGGTCGATCGCCTGCATGGCGAAGTTGAAGGTCATGAACTCGACGATGGGTTTGAGGCCCGTGAAGGCCGCGCCGACGCCGATGCCGGCGAAGCCGTGCTCGGTGATCGGCGTGTCGATGACGCGGCGCGCGCCGAACTCCTGCAGCAGCCCCTGCGTGATCTTGTAGGCGCCCTGGTACTCGGCGACCTCCTCGCCCATGACGAAGACGGCCTCGTCCCTGCGCATCTCCTCGGCCATGGCGTCGCGCAGCGCCTCGCGCACCGTGATCGTCACCATCTCCGTGCCTTCGGGGACATCCGGATCGGCGGCGATGGTCGGGGCCGGGGCGGCAGAGGGCGGTGTCGCCAAGACGACGGGAGCAGCCGGCGGCGCGGACTGGTCGGCGCGCATCGCGGCCGCCTCGGGCGTCGGCTCCTGTGCTTTCGCCACAGGGGCCGGGCCGGCGGCGGAGGCGTCCTCGCCCTCCTGCGTCAGCACGGCGATGATCTCGTTGACCGCCACGTCCTGCGTGCCCTCGGCGACGAGGATCTTGGCGAGGATGCCCTCGTCGACCGCCTCCACCTCCATGGTGGCCTTGTCGGTCTCGATCTCGGCGATGACATCGCCGGGCTTGACCCTGTCGCCTTCCTTCTTGGTCCACTTGGCAAGGTTGCCCTTCTCCATCGTGGGCGAAAGCGCCGGCATCAGGATGTTGACTGGCATGGATGGCTTCCGGTCAGGAGGTCAGGAACGGGCGGAAACGATGCCGGTGGCGATGCCGGCGATCAGGGCCATGAAGAACACGGCGAAGGCGAAGTAGAGACGCTTGAGATGGGGCATGGCCTCGGCGGGCATGAACTGGATGGCGCCCATCCAGTTGACGAAGCGCTTGAGCCCGAGCGCGCGATAGGGCGGATGGCGCTCGGCGAGTGTCCAGGCGCGGAAGATCGACCAGGCGGCGACCAGCCAGGCTCCGAAGGCGACGAGCCCGAGCGCGGTGGCCATCAACTGGGCGGTCATCCCCCTCGCCTCACTTCAGGATGTCGGTCCAGAGCTCGGACGGATCCGGCTCGGGATCATTGGTGGCGAACTCGGCGCTCTCGGCGACGATGTCGCGCACGCCGGCGTCGATCTTCTTCAGCTCGTCCTCGGAGACCTGCCACTCCTTGAGAAGCCGCTCGCGCACCTGCTCGATCGGATCGTGTTCGGTGCGCATCTTCTGCACCTCGTCCTTGGAGCGGTACTTGGCAGGGTCCGACATGGAATGGCCGCGGTAGCGGTAGGTCTGCATCTCAAGGATGTAGGGGCCCTTGCCTGACCGGCACCAGTCCATGGCGCGCAGGCCGGCCGCGTAGGTCTCGCGGATGTCCATGCCGTCGACCTGTTCGCCGGGGATGTTGAACGACAGGCCGCGCCTGGAAAAGTCGGTCTGCGCCGAGGCGCGCGATACCGCCGTGCCCATGGCGTAGCGGTTGTTCTCGATGACATAGATGACCGGCAGCTTCCACAGCGCCGCCATGTTGAAGCTCTCGTAGACCTGGCCCTGGTTGGCGGCGCCGTCGCCGAAGTAGGTCAGCGAGACATTGTCGTTGCCGCGATAGCGGTTGGCGAAGGCGAGACCGGTGCCGAGCGAGACCTGCGCGCCGACGATGCCGTGGCCGCCGTAGAAGTGCTTCTCGGCGGAGAACATGTGCATGGACCCACCCTTGCCGCGGGAATAGCCGCCGCGCCGGCCGGTGAGTTCGGCCATCACGCCGTTGGCGTTCATCCCGGCGGCGAGCATGTGGCCGTGGTCGCGGTAGCCGGTGATGAGCTGGTCGCCGGGCTTTGCGGCCATCTGCATGCCGACGACGACGGCCTCCTGGCCGATGTAGAGGTGGCAGAAGCCGCCGATGAGGCCCATGCCATACATCTGGCCGGCCTTCTCCTCGAAGCGGCGGATCAGCAGCATCTCGCGATAGGCGGAGAGTTCCTGGTCGCGGGTCAGTGTCGCCGACTTCGCCGATGCCGATTTCGTCGAGGGCGCCCTGCCGGCCGCCTTGGCGCCGGGGGCGGCTCTTGGCGCTTTCGCCGGAGCGGCCGAGGTCTTGGTGGCGGCTTTGACGCCGGCCGGAGCGCTCTTGGTCCGGGTTGCAG
>CAZEZD010000343.1:0-3575 GCA_964516115.1 uncultured Hyphomicrobiales bacterium | reverse complement strand
GGAGCGGCTGGATGCGGAGAACAGCGTCACCTATCCGGTCGACGGGCCGGACCTGGCCGGTCACGCGATCGTTTTCGCGGAGACCTTCCCGACCGCCTCGCACCGGGCGCGGCTGGTGCCCGCGGATTACCGGCCCTCGGCCGAGACGACGGATGCCGACTATCCTTTCACGCTCACCACCGGGCGGCAGCTCGAGCACTGGCACACCGGCGCCATGACCCGGCGCGCGTCCGTGTTGTCGCGGCTGGAGCCCGAGGCGACGGCGAGCCTGCACCCCCTGGCGCTACGGGCGCTCGGCGTGGCGGCCGGCGACCGCGTCACCGTCACCACACGGCGCGGGACGATCACGCTGAAGACGCGGGCCGACGAGGCCTGCCAGCAGGACATGGTCTTCATCCCCTTCGCCTATGTGGAGGCGGCCGCCAACCTCCTGACCAATCCGGCGGTCGATCCCGACGGAAAAATTCCGGAATTCAAGGTGGCCGCAGCGCGGGTCGAGCGCGTTGTGACAGAGGCGGCCGGGCGCGAGGGGGACATTCCGACGCACTGAACCAGCCGAACAGCCAAGGCGTAGGACTGCCACGGAGGAACGGATGACCTATCTCGTCGGCTATGTGGCGTCGCTTGCGATGTTCGGGATCATCGATGCGATCTGGTTGTCGGTCATGGCCGGCATCCTCTACCGGCCGACACTCGGCGCCATCCTGCTGGACCGGCTGCGCTGGGCCCCGGCGCTGATCTTCTACTTCGGCTTTCCGCTCGGCATCGTCCATTTCGCGGTGATGCCTGCACTGGCCACCGGCCAGCTCTTGCACGCCGTGGCCAACGGGGCGCTCTTTGGCCTCTTTGCCTATGCGACCTACGACCTCACCAACCATGCCACGCTGCGCGTCTGGACGCTGAAGCTCACCCTCGCCGACATGGCCTACGGAACCGTCGCCACGGGCCTCGCCGGCGCGGCCGGCTTCCTGGCGCTGCGCCAGCTCGGATGGACCTAGTTCTGGACGGGTGAAAGGCGGTAGTGGCTGACGCCCCATCGCGAACCGCCACGATGGCCGAACAGGCCTGACGTGGCGAGGAAGAAGAGCCTCCATCGCCGACGCCAAAGATCGGCATCGGCGCCATAGACGGATGCGAGGATCGGGTCGATCCGGGCTAGGTTGGCGTCGAAATTATTGAGCCAGTGCTCGGCGGTCAGCCGGTAGTGCTCGCCGCTCCAGCGCCAGTCTTCCTCGACCGTGAAGAGGTCGCTGAACTGCCTGACAAGGCCGTGGCTCGGCATCAGCCCGCCGGTGAAGAAGTGCTGGGCGATCCAGTCGGACCGGTCCCCGGTGTCGAAGCGGTAGCAGCCGTCGACATGGGTGAAGACGTGCAGGAAGAGACGCCCATCCGGCTCCAGCCAGCCCCGGATGCGGGCGAGCAGCGCGCGCCAGTTCGCCATGTGCTCGAACATCTCGACGGACACGACGCGGTCGAACCGGTCCGGCGACGAGAAGTCGTTCATGTCGGCGGTGACCACTGTGAGATTGGCGAGCCCCTCGCGCGCCGCCACGCCCTCGATATGGACCCGCTGCGACCGGGAGTTCGAGACGGCCATGATCGTGGAAGAGGGAAAGCGCCGGGCCATGGCGAGCGACAGCGAGCCCCAGCCGCAGCCGAGCTCGAGGACGCGCTGGCCGTCCCGCAGGTCAGCGTGGTCCATGGTCAGGGCGAGCGCCCGCTCCTCGGCCTCGGCGAGCGTGGCGTCCGGGCGATCGAAATAGCAGCTGGAATACTTGCGGTTCGGACCCAGAGCCTCGGCGAAGAACTCCGGCGGCAGCTCGTAGTGCTGGGCGTTTGCGGCATCGGCATGGATGGCGATGGGGAACCGCTCCATCCCGGCGGCGAAGGCGGCGTCGGTGCCCGATGGCACGTCTCGCAAGGCCCGGTCCGTCCGCCAGACCAGGCCGGCGATCGCGGCGCGGGTGACTACGTCGGGCAAGGGGGCGCGCTCGCCCCAGGCGGTCAGGCGTTCGACAAGAGACATGGCCTCAGGCCTCGGTACGGGGCGGCAGGGGCAGGAAGGCGCTGGTCCGCGCCTGATAGGCCCTGTACGCCTCGCCATACTTGCGGACCATGTGCTCCTCCAGCGGCGGGACGCCGGAGATCTTCGTCAGCAGCACGGTCATGGTCAGCGGCGCGAGAACGGCGAGGAGGCCCGTAGGATAGGCCGCCGGTGAGAAGGCGATGACGGCGAAGGACGCCCACAGCACGCATTCGAAGAAGTAATTGGGGTGGCGCGAATATCGCCAGAGGCCCACGTCGCAGATGCGCCCGCGATTAGTGGGATCGGCCGCGAAGTCGCGGAGTTGGCGATCAGCGAGGCCCCCTCCGGCGATGCCAGCGGCGAAGACGAGCACGCCGAGGACATCCGATATGCCGAGCGGACCGGGGCGGTGCGCGGCGAGAACGATGGCAAGGCCGAGCGGCATGGCCGCCACGGCCTGGATCTGGAGGAGGCGGAACATGCCGGCGGCCACGTTGTCCCCATAGCTGCGCCGCATCGCGGCGTAGCGCGGGTCATCGGTGATGCCGCGGGTCCGCGAGGCGATGTGGAGACCGAGACGCAGCGCCCAGGCCGCGGCCAGGGCCGCCACGAGCAGGCGCCGCGCCATCGGCGCTTCGGCGAAGGGCAGAAGCGCTCCGATGGCGCCAACCGCCCCGAGGCCGAAGGTCCAGGTCACGTCGATCCAGCCGGAGTTGCCGGTGCGGCGCTCGACGAAGAAGGCGCCGGTCATGACCAGCGACATGGCGAGCAGGACGTAGACGGCCGCAAGCGCGGCACCGCTGGCTGTCACAGGCGGACCAGCGGCTGCAGCATGCGGCCGAGCCAGCCCTCGAAGACGACCTTTCCGGTCAGGGCGACAATGCAGGTGCAGCCGAGCTTCGGATCGACATGCGGGGTATGGGCGTGTTCCTCGTCGGCCTCGTCGAAGTCGCCGGCTGCGTAACGGCCATGCTCGTGCTCGTAGGCCCCGTCGAGGATGGTGGTCCACTCGCAGCCGGTGTGACGATGCGCCGGCAGCCAGATTCCGGGCCTGGCGCGCAGCATGAAGACCCGCGCCTCCGCACCCGGCACCTCGACGCGCCTCAGCGCCACGCCCCGGCCGATCGGCATCCAGCGGCCGAGACGGTAAGGGGCGAGCACCGCAGGAAGCCCGGGCTCCGGCGATGTCGCCGCAGTCGGCGCGAGCGGGGCCGGCGCGGTATCGATCCGCGAGAGAACATCATCGCGGGATGCCGACGCCATCTCCACCGGCTCGATATCTTCCAGCATTGCTCCGCCGATGGCGGCGAAGTCGCGATACTCGGCGGCGGAGCGTGGATTGACCGCGACATGGGCCGCCACGACCAGGGAGAGCCCTTCGTCGAGGGTACCGGCTGCAAAGGCGGCGAGGGTTTCCTGCGAGGGGCGACGGGTCATCGCAGATCCTCCAGAACGCCGCGAAGCTTGCCGAGAGCAAGCCGCAGGCGCGATTTCACGGTTCCAAGGGGAATGGACAGGCGCTGGGCCACGTCCTGATGGCTGAGGCCTT
>CAZEZD010000342.1:0-3595 GCA_964516115.1 uncultured Hyphomicrobiales bacterium | reverse complement strand
GTTGGCGTACCACCTGCGGAAGATCGCGAGGTCCCTCTCGGGATCATCCGCGGGGAGGTCGATCTCGACGACATAGAAGAGCGGATCGGACATGGGCTTTTCCTCGCGGAAGACCTTCCCATGCGGCGGCCTGCGGACGTCGGCGTCAACCCGGCCTGCCGCGGGCCTGCCGTGCCGTCCGGCGACATCGCAGGGCGGGGCGACCGGGTAACGACTCGTTAACCAAAGGAGTTTCTTAATGGCCCTGCGCGTCGGCGAATGGTCGCCGGGCATGGCCGCATTGGAGGGCAGGCGCAAAGGAGGGGTTTATGGGTTCCGTCATTCGCTTCCCGCTCGAGCGCCGGCGCATCCTGCGCTCGGATGCGGGTGCTGCCGCGGCCGGCCAGATTCTGTTGCTGCCGGTGGTGCGCGTCGAACGCCATGATCTTCCCCCGCCGCCCATCCTGACCGTCGATCCGCCCCGCAAGGGCGGCGACCGGCCGAAGCGCAGGCGCAGGAGCGCCTGACCCCTCGATCCCGAGAACGGGCGGCGATCCTCTCCGGGAAGGCCTTCGCATGCCTCAGGTGCCCCCGCCATCGGCGACCGGGAGCCCCGTTTTTGCTCTGCTGCGTCACGCTGCGACCGCGGTCGCGCTGGCCTTGCTGACGGCCTGCGCGCCGCAGGGCGATCTCGGCCGCCCCGCGCCGAACGTGCTCAACGACGAGATCATGCCCTGGGCCGGAGGCCATGCCGCCCGCCATCGCGGCGAGCCCGTCTCCGGCTACTCCTTCACCGACGCCGAACGCGAGCTGCGCCAGCTCGGCTACGGCCTGATGATGCCGACCCACCCGTTCGACCGCTGGAACCAGTTCTGGGCCGAGTTGCGCCGCACCCGAATCGGCGATCCCGTGCGCTTCGATCCCGACCCGCGCGGCTATTGCCGGACGCTGGCGCGGGAGGACTACCAGTCGTCCAAGTCGCGCTTCATCCGCATGACCGATGACATGCGCGCCGACCGCCAGCGCATCCGCCCCTTCTGCGTGAAGGCGCGGGAGGTGGCGGAGGCCGACCGCGTCCGCGACGGCGCGCTCGGCCACATTCCGAACCTGACGCCGGTCGAGGTCCGCTCGGCCCGCGACCGCATCGCCGAAAACCGCACCATCGTCGCCTGGGTGCGCCACGGCCTGCGCCAGCATGCCGACGCCTATCGCTGCGCGCTCAACACCCAGATCGTCGCCACCCCGGAAATCGAGGCGGTGATGGCCGAGCGCGAGCTGCGCGGGCTGCTGGAGGACATTCGGGAATTCGACAACCTCTGCGCCGCCGGGCCCGTCCGCGGCTCCATCGGCGTTGAACAGGCCCCGCCGCGCTACTTCCCGCGCTCGCCGCCGCCGGAAGAGGTGATCATCAGCAAGTAGGAGGCCGGGCAGAGGATCGTGTACCGCCACCTTGCTGTCCGTCCGCTCCGTACTGGTGCCCTTGCCCCTCAGCGGTGATCCATTCCCCTCAGCAGTGACCCTTGCCCCTCACCCTTCCCTCTCCCCGCAGGCGGGGAGAGGGTTGCTCTGGCGTCGCGTTCGCGTGTCGGCCATTCCGCTGGGTAGGACGGACGAGAGAAGGACGGGACATCGAAGTCACCCTCTCCCCGCCTGCGGGGAGAGGGAAGGGTGAGGGGCGGCGGGGTGAGGGGCAGAAGAACCGGCCTCAGGGAGCCTGGCAATTGGCCAGCGGCCTCCCACCTACTGCGTCGCCGGCGCCTGCTCGGGCGTCAGGATCTCGCACAGGGACTGCGAGGCCAGTTGCTCCCGGATGATTGGCGCGAGGCTCGGCTGCACCGCCAGCGCCCGGATCAGCACGAAGCCCTCGACGGTGGGCGAGACGAGGATGAGATTGTCGGCCGCCGTGTCCTCCTCGTCGGTGGACAGCTCCCGGCGCTGCGCCTGGGTGACAACGAAGAGGTCGAGCGTGCGCCGCGTCGCCGCCCGGTCGTTGATCGCGCCGAAGGCGATGCCGGTTGAGGTATAGAGCGCGATCGCCGTGTAGTGCGGCGTCACCGGCGCGCGGACATGCAGCGCCCCGGCGGTGAGGTCGAAGCGGCACACCGCGGTCTCGAAGGCCGGGTCGGCCAGCGGCAGCACGACCTCGCTTCGCCCGGACAGCGTCGTGACGCGGTTGACGGTGGTGACGTCGGCAAGGCGCGAGCGGGCGTCCTGTGGCGCGAGGCGGGGCAGGGCGAAGACCGACAGGATATGCACGGCGACGCCGAGCAGCAGGCCGGCCACGACCCAGGGCACCGTTCCCACGACGCTTCTGACCAGGGGCGGCATCCTCATGGGCAGCCCACCCGGGTGACCGCGGGCAGCAGCGTGCCGGAGGAGATCGTCGTGGCGATGGGCGTGTCGTAGAGCCTCAGGATCAGGCGAATGTCGGGTGCGCCTCCCGATGGCAGCCAGTTGCCCGGCCGCGCCTCCGGGGCGACGACGATCTCATCGGGGGCATCGGCGGCGCGGACGATCTCATAGCTGGTGAAGCCCTGGCGCACGCCCTCGGCCACCACGGCGCGATAGTCGGCGTTGGCTACGGTGAGCGTCCAGAAGCGGGCCGGCGGCATGGCGCCGGCGACCTTGTAGGTGCAGCGACCGTCGAGAGGTCCGCCGGCGCTGTCCCGGTCCGCGATGACGGCGAGGCCGTCGGCGAGGGCCAGCGGCAGGGCGCCGAGGCGCGCCGCCACGGCGCGGGCATAGGGATCGGCGTCGGTCGTGCCGGCCTTCGGCGTCACCTGCCAGGCGCCGATGCGCAGCGTGCCGGCGCCGGTGCCGCCGCCGACGGAGAAGGCGGTCAGCCCGAGGCCCGTCACGGCGCCGATCCCCATCGCCAGCAGGATGCCGGGAAGCGCGCGCATCTAGCGACTGTCCTTCCGTTGGCCTGCCATGGGTATCACCCCGTTGCCCCCGCGGTCAGCGCAGGAGGGAGCGCGCCGGCCCGGCCGACAGCGGTCCCGGCCGGTTGGTTTCGGCGGCATCGCGCAGCAGCAGGTCGATACGCCCGAGCACCTCCAGCGAGTGCCGCGAGAGAACCTGGGGACGGTCGGGAACGCCGGCCTGCGGCACCGGCGCCGATGCCGGCGCACCGGGCGTCGGCCGCGGGGCGATGGTGAGGCCGAAGATCGGCTTGCGATCGAGCCCCTGATGGGCGGCCGCCATGATCTGCGAGAAGGTCATCGCGGGCAGCGAGCCGCCGGTCATGCGGTTGGTTTCGGAATAGTCGTCGTTGCCGTACCAGACGCCCGTGACGAACTGGCCGGAATAGCCGACGAACAGAGCATCACGGTAGGAATTGGTCGTGCCGGTCTTGCCGCCGACCTGCACGGTCGGCACCTGCGCCCGGCGGCCGGTGCCGGATTCGACGACGCCGACCATGATGCCGTTCATGTCCGCCGCCACCTGCGGGGTGAAGACGCGGCGGCGGGCCGGCAGGTCGCGGTCGGCGCGCCAGACCAGTTCGCCGGAGGAATTGCGGATTTCGATCGCCGCATGCGGCTGGACACTGAGGCCGCCCGCGGCGAAGGTCGCATAGGAGGTGGTGAGCTCGACCAGCGTCACCTCCGCCGCGCCG
>CAZEZD010000341.1:0-3621 GCA_964516115.1 uncultured Hyphomicrobiales bacterium | reverse complement strand
GACATGGACGCCGACGTGGCGCGGGCCACGCGCCGCCGCCTGCTCGACATGGCGGCAGCCGAGAAGACCCGCGTGCATTTCTATCATGCGCCCTTCCCGTCCAACGGCTTCATCGCCAAGGACGGCAACGGCTTCCAGCTCGTCCCCGCGCAGTGGACCCCGTCGATCTGACATCTCCCGCCGTGCTCCCGAAGGCCCGCCCCCGCGGCGGGCCTTTTCGTAGGGGGCCACCTGTCCGGCGGATTGACTCATGGCGGGCCGCGGGAGCATGAGTCACGCTTCGCGACGGCGGCTGCTTCCTCACTGGGAGGCGGCCACGGGAATGCGGTGAGGAAGCGGCCTCTGGTCGCGTCTGATTCCGCGGCTGCCCCCGCAACTGTGAGCGGCGAGCCCTCCTCCACATGCCACTGAGGCCATCGGCTTCGGGAAGGCGAGGACGGGCGACGACCCGCAAGCCAGGAGACCGGCCGGCGCGACGTCACTGTCCGTCCGTGCGGGAGGCGCGGTCGGGAGCGGTTTCGCCGCTTGATCCGTGACACCGAACGTCGCGGGTTCCTTCCAACTCCTCCGGGACTGGCAGCTCCGCGACCCACGTGGTCCCGAGCGGAGTTCCGCCATGCCTGTTCACGCCCGACGTCCGTCCCGCCAGCACCTTCTGGCCGGGTTCCTTCTTGCCGCGAGCCCCTTGGCCCTCATCTTCCCCGCAACAGCGCAGCAGCAGCCGGCCGTGCTACCCGAGATCACCGTTCTCGGCGCCAGCAACGTGCCGCTGGAAGCTCCTAGGGTCGGCTCGTCGGTCTCCGTCGTGACGGCGGAGGACATCACCAACCAGGGCGCGACGAGCGTCCCGGACGTGCTGCGCCTCCTTCCGGGTGTCGCGGTCAACCAGTCCGGCGGGCGCGGCGGCCTCACCCAGATTCGCGTCCGCGGCGCCGAAGCCAACCAGGTGCTCGTCGTCGTCGATGGCATTCCGATCAATGACGTCAATTCCGGCGACGCCGACCTCGCCAACATCCCGGTCGACAACATCGCCCGCATCGAGGTCATCCGCGGACCGCAGTCCGGCATCTGGGGACCGAACGCCCAGGCCGGCGTCATCCTCATCACCACCAAGTCCGGGCGCGGCCTGACGAAGCCGGAAGTGACCGCGCGCGTCGAGGGCGGTTCCTTCGGCACGCTGCTCGGATCGGCCACGGTGCGCGGCGCGCAGGGGCCGTTCCATGCCGCCCTGTCGATCTCCGGCCTGCGCTCCGGCGGCTTCGTCGTGGCCCCCGGCACGACGCGACCGAACGGCTCGGAGATGGGCGCCATCAGCGCCAAGATCGGGGCCGAGTTCAACGAATGGTTCAGCGTCGAGGCGGTGGGCCGCATGGTCAGCCGCACCGGCTTCTACAATCCCGGCAACACCGCCTACGGCCCCGGCTTCGTGCCCGACCCGAACTACGGCTTCCTCGCCGACGGCACGGGACGCGGTACCGCCAACGACATGCAGGGGCGCATCACCGGCACGCTGAAGCTGCTGGAAGGCGCCTGGACGCACCGGTTGTCGGCCGATGCCTCGCAGCAGTCGACCAATTCGCGCGACAGCTACTTGTCGGCCTTCGGCTTCCTCGAATCCCAGGGCTTCTGGTCGCGCACCCAGCGCAGCCGCGTCGACTACCGCACGGCCTATACCTTCGAGACGCCGGGCCTGCCCGGCGCCCGTCACACCATCGTCGGCGGCGCCGACATCACCCGCGAGCATTTCCGCTACTACTACGAGAGCGACGGCTTCTTCGGTCCCTTCGTCAATGACAGCTATGCCGCCGACGGCCGCGGTCGCGAGCGCAAGGGCCTCTACGGCGAATATCTCGTCAGCCTGCCGAGCGGCTTCTCGCTCTCGGCGGCGCTCCGGCAGGACTGGAACTCGTCCTTCCGCAACGCCTTCACATGGCGCCTGACCGCCGCCCAGACCTTCGCCACCGGCACGCGCCTGCACGGCTCGGTCGGCAAGGGCGTGACCAACCCGACCTTCTTCGAGCAGTTCGGCTTCTTCGCCAACTTCACCGGCAATCCGACGCTCAGGCCGGAGCACTCCATCGGCTGGGACGCCGGCATCGAGCAGCGCTGGTTCGGCGGTCGGCTCGTCACCGACGTGACCGTGTTCCGCGCCAGCATCATGGACGCCATCGTGATGTCGGGAGGCACGGCCATCAACCTGCCGTTCCAGACGACGCGCCAGGGCGTCGAGGTGCAGGTCACCGCGCGCCCCACCGACTGGCTGTCGATCACCGGCTCCTACACCTACACGGACACGCAATCGGCCGAACTGGTCGGCGGCGTCTATGTCGGCAAGGAGGCGCTGCGCCGGCCCCGCCATGCCGCCAGCCTCTCGGCAGTGGCGACCCTGCCCGACGACAAGACCAAGGTGACGCTGACCGTGGCCCACAACGGCAACATGCGGGATTCGTTCTTCGGCCCCTTCGGCTCGAACGACGTGCGCCTCGCCGCCTATACGTTGATCGGCGCGCAGGTCTCGCACGACCTGACCAGGTCCGCGACCGTCTATGTGCGCGGCGAGAACGTCTTCGGCCAGCGCTACCAGAACGTCTTCGGCTACCAGGGGGCCGGCGCGGCGGTCTATGCCGGCATGCGGGTGCGGCTCGGCGAGTAGTCTGGCCCCGCCCATTTAAACCGTTTCGCATCGCTGCCTTGCCACGCGCCGGTCGACAGGCGCGTGGCTTTGGGCCAGTCTCCGACCCAATGAGCGGGCCGGAGCGCCCGACGCATCGGGAGGACCACATGTCACAGCGGATTGCCGTCGTTACGGGCGCGGGATCGGGTATCGGGCGCGCCTCGGCCCTGGCGCTGGCCAAGGCCGGCTACGCGGTGGTCGTCGCCGGCCGCCGCAAGGACGAACTCGACAAGACGGTGGCCACGGCCGGCGGCGCGACCGTCGTCGCGGTGCCGACGGACGTCGCCGACGAAGCGTCCGTCGCAGCCCTGTTCAAGGCGGTGAAGGACCGCTTCGGCCGCATCGATGTTCTCTTCAACAATGCCGGCATGGGTGCGCCGGCCGTGCCGCTCGACGAGCTTCCGGTCGAGAAGTGGAAGCAGGTGGTCGACGTCAACCTCACCGGCTCCTTCCTCTGCGCCCGCGAAGCCATGAAGATGATGCGCGCGCAGGACCCGAAGGGCGGCCGCATCATCAACAACGGCTCGATCTCCGCCTATGCGCCCCGCCCCTATTCGGCACCCTATACCGCGACCAAACACGCCATCCTCGGCCTCACCAAATCCATCTCGCTGGACGGGCGGGCCGACCGCATCTCCTGCTCGCAGATCGACGTCGGCAATGCCGCCACCGAGATGACCGAGCGCATGACCGCGGGCGTCCTGCAGGCCGATTTTTCAGTGAAGGTCGAGCCGCGCATGGACGTCAGGCACGTCGCCGAGGCGGTGGTCCATGTCGCCAACCTGCCACTCGACGTCAACATCCTGACCATGACCGTCATGGCCAACGACATGCCCTTCGTCGGGCGCGGCTGAGGCGTCAGGCGACCTGCCCGCGCAGCCAGGCGAGGTAGTCGGCGTCCCCGTCGGGGACGTCGATCACCAGGAAGGCGGGCGTGTCGTAGGAAT
>CAZEZD010000340.1:0-3626 GCA_964516115.1 uncultured Hyphomicrobiales bacterium | reverse complement strand
TCACCGACCAGTACAGCCGCGAGTTCCTCATCCGGAACGTCGGCCGCAGCCGAAGCCTCGAGGATCTGCGCAGCGTCGTGGTCGCCAGCGTCTCCGGTCAACCTGTGCTGCTGGGGCAGGTCACCGAGGTCGGCTATGCGGCGCGGATGAAGCGCGGCGAAGGGGGCTATCAGGGGCGCCCGGCCGTCATCGTCTCGATCGAGAAGCAGCCGGGCGTCGACACGATCCGCCTCACCGCGACCGTCGAGCAGGCGCTGCGCGACATCGCATCGACGCTTCCGAACGGCATCAGGGCCGACCAGGTCCTGTTCCGGCAGGCGACCTTCATCCAGACCTCCATCGACAATGTCATGAAGGTGCTGGTCGAGGCGATCGTCGTCGTCGCCATCATCCTCTTCGTCTTCCTCCTCAACGTGAGGACGACGGTCATCTCGCTCACCGCCATCCCCGTTTCCATCCTGATGACCGCCATCGTGTTCCAGGTGATGGGGCTGTCGATCAACACGATGACGCTCGGCGGCCTCGCCATCGCCATCGGCGAGCTGGTCGATGATGCGGTGGTGGACGTGGAGAACATCCTCCGCCGCCTGCGGGAGAACCGCGAAGCCGGCAATCCCCGTTCCGCCTTCGCCGTGGTCGTGGCGGCGAGCCAGGAGGTCCGCTCGGGGATCGTCTATGCGACGATGATCATCGTCCTCGTCTTCGTGCCGCTCTTCGCACTCTCGGGCATCGAGGGCCGGCTGTTCGCGCCGCTCGGCCAAGCCTACATCATCTCCATCCTGTCGAGCCTTGTCGTCGCGGTCACGCTGACGCCGGTCATGGCCTACTATCTCCTGCCCCGCATGCGGCGGCTGGACGAGCGCGAAAGCTGGCTTGTCCGCAAGCTCAAGTCCGGTAACCGCATCCTCCTCGACGGGGCCTTCCGCCGTCCCCGACTGCTGATGACCGTCACGCTGGCCGGCGTTATGGCCGCGGGGGCGCTTGCATTCCAGCTGCCCCGGTCCTTCCTGCCGCCCTTCAACGAGGGCACGCTCACCATCAACATGCTCTTCAACCCGGGAATATCGCTTGCGGAGAGCCATCGGGTCGGGCTCATCGCCGAGCGCCTCATCCTCGAAGTGCCGGAGGTGGAGCGCGTGGGGCGTCGCACCGGACGGGCCGAACTCGACGAACATGCCGAGGGCGTGCACGCGTCGGAGGTCGAGGTCGCGCTGAAGGCCGGCCGGCCCAAGGATGTGATCATCGCAGACATCCGCTCCCGGCTCGCCGTCCTGCCGGTCGCAACCAACATCGGCCAGCCCATCTCCCACCGCCTCGACCACATGCTCTCGGGCGTGCGGGCGCAGATCGCCCTGAAGATCTTCGGCGAGGATCTCGACACCCTGCGCTTTCTGGCGGAGGACATGCGGCAGAAGCTCGCGGCCGTCCCGGGGATCGTCGACCTGCAGGTCGAGCGGCAGGTGCGGGTGCCCCAGCTCGACGTCATCGTCGACTACCGCCGCGCCGCGCTCTACGGGATCCAGCCGGCCGCCATCACCGAGCAGCTTGAGCGTCTGTCGAATGGCCGCGTGGTCTCGCGCATCATCGACGGCAACCGCCGCTTCGACGTGGTCCTGCGGCTCGACGACCTGCAGCGCACCACCCAGGGTCTCGCCGACCTTCTGATCCAGACCCCCGCCGGCTGGGTTCCCGTCCGCCAGTTCGCGGATGTCGTCGAGACCGACGGCCCCAACCAGATCCTGCGCGAGAACGGGCGCCGCCGGGTCGTCGTCCTCGCCAACGCCGAGGGCAGCGCCGACATGGCCGCGGTGATCGCCCGGGTCCGCGAGGTGATGGCCGCGACGACCCTGCCGCCCGGCTTCTTCGCGAGCCTTGAAGGGACCTTCCAGGCGCAGGAGGAATCGATGCGGACGATCGGGCTCCTGTCGCTCGTCTCCCTCGCCATGATCTTCGCCATCCTCTTCGCGCGGTACCGGTCCGTAGTCATCGTGGCGATCATCATGACCAGCGTCCCGCTGGCGCTCATCGGCTCGGTTGTGGCGCTCTGGATCGCCGGCCAGCCCCTGTCGGTCGCCTCGATGATCGGTTTCATCACCCTCACTGGCATCGCGACGCGCAATGGCATCCTGAAGATCAGCCACATGATCAACCTGGCGATCCACGAGGGCATGCCCTTCGGCCGGGACCTCGTCGTCCGCGGCAGCCTGGAACGCCTCACGCCTGTGCTGATGACGGCCCTCTCGGCGGGTGTCGCCCTCATTCCGCTGATGATCGATCCCACCGCGCCCGGCAAGGAAGTGCTGCATCCGGTGGCGGTGGCGATCTTCGGCGGCCTCATCAGCGCCACCCTGCTCGACACGCTTCTCACCCCGACCCTGTTCCTGCGTTACGGCCGCGCTTCCCTGGAGCGCCTGGTCACGGAGTTCCGTCTCGCGACACCGGAGCAACTGCTCGAGAGCCGGGTCGTCGGATCCTTCTGAGCCACATCACCAAGGAGTTCCCGTCATGTACCGCCTGCTCGTCATTGCTCTCGCCGTTCTCGTCATTGCGAGCAGCGCCGAGGCCCACGCCCCTCAAGCCGGCCCCAACGGCGGCAAGATCATCCATGCGGGGGCGAACTACCATGTCGAACTCGTCGCCTCGGGAACGACCGAGGTCGTGCTGCACCTCAGCGACATGAACGACAAGCCCATCGCCGCCAACGGGTACCGTGCGACGGCCATCCTCGTCGTCAACGGCCAGACCATCCGGTTCCCGATGCAGCCAGCCGGCGGATCCCGCCTTGTCGGCACGGCTCCGGTCGCCGTGCCTGCCGGCGTCCGCGGTGCGGTGCAGATCACCACGCCGCAGGGCGCAACCGTCCAGGCGCGGTATTGAGCGCGGCCGCCATCAACACCTATCGAGAAGGAACTTCGCCATGACGCCTCGCATCTCGGCCGCCGTTCTGGCCGGCTCCGTCCTCCTCGCCGCCGCAACCATAGCGACGGCCCAGCAACATGGCCACGGTCACCACGGCCAAGGCCACCACGGCCAAGCATCGCCGGCGTCTCCGGGCGGCGGCGCAGCCCCGGCGGCACCCCACCAGCACGGCGGCTCGACGACCGGACCTGCCGCCGCCGAGCACCCGTCCGTCGCCGCCTTCCGGGCCGCCAATGACCGCATGCATCGCGACATGGACATCCGCTTCTCGGGCAATGCCGATGTCGATTTCGTCCGCGGCATGATCCCGCACCACCAGGGCGCCATCGACATGGCCAAGGTCGTCCTGGAGCACGGCAAGGACGAGCAGGTCCGCAAATGGGCGGCCGACATCATCCGCGAGCAGGAACGCGAGATCGCGGAGATGCGGGCTTGGCTGGCGCGGAACGGACAGCGCTGATTTCCGGGGCTCATAGCCGACATTCCGGACTTCGGCTCAGGGCCCAATTGCCGACGAGAGTAGGGGGCGTTCAAGCGAACGCCATTTGTAAGAAACCGCCCTGGTCATAAGTCTTGATTTATGAAACTGGTTAATTGCTAGCGTGGCCAACTGCAATGAACGTCGTCGATGACGAACGTATGGGCGTGATGCCCGCCGCCGCCGTGGGTCGCGATATGCGGGTGGTCTGGCGGCAGGTCGGCATGGC
>CAZEZD010000339.1:0-3642 GCA_964516115.1 uncultured Hyphomicrobiales bacterium | reverse complement strand
AGGTGGACGCGCTCCATCACGGTCTCGTCGTCGAGCGCGACCGGCTCGGTGGTCACCGTCGTGACCGTGCCCGCATGGGCCGTCGCGGCGGCGGCGGCGATGGCTGACTTGATCTCGGCGACCCGTTCCAGTGGCAGGGTGCGATTCACCTTGACGATGACCTCGGCGAGCGTGTCGGTGCCGACCTCGCGCAGCCGGATGCTCTCGACCTCGACGACGCCCGGCACGCCCGCAACCGCCTCGCTGACCGCAGGAGTCGCCCCCTTCGGCGCCCGGTCCATCAGCGTGTCGATGGTGCGGCGGCCGAGCTGCCAGCTCATGACGCAGATGAGGATGGCGACGACGATGGCCGCGATGGCGTCGGCCTTGGGAAAGCCGAGCCAGACGAACAGCAGCCCGGCCAGCACCACGATCGAACTCGCCATGTCCGCGGCGAAATGCAGGGCGCCCGACTCGAGCGCGTGGCTGCCGGTTTCCTCGGCGACGCGCCTCATCACCCTGACGCGCCAGTAGTCGATGGCGATCACCGCCACCATCAGACCGGCCATCAACGGCGTCACCTCGACCGCGTGGCCGCCGCCGGCCAGCCTCCGGACCGCCTCGGTGACGACGATGCCCGAGACGAGGAAGAGGAAGGCTGTTTCGGCGAGGGCGGCGATGGATTCGACCTTGCCGTGGCCGTACTGGTGATCGTCGTCGGCCGGCTTGTCGGCGAGCCGCACGGCATAGAAGGTGAGCAGGGTCGCCGCCGTATCGACGAGGCCATGCGCGGCCTCCGCCAGGATCGCGATGGAGCCGCTGGCAAGGCCCACCGCCCCCTTCGCCGCCGTCAGGACGACCGTGACCAGGATCGAGGCCAGCGCCGCCTTTTGCTTGATGGAGACCATGGTCGCGGATCCTTGGCCGTGGATTGAAGCGGAGGCCTAGTCGCTGCCCCGCCGCGGGTCAATCGCCATACATGATCCCGGCCGCCGCCCGCGCGGCTGCCGCCCTGCGCGCGCCCTTGACGCTGCCGGCCCGGCAGGGTCCCGTGGGCGCCGATCCCCGTTCCGGACCCGGCCGCCATGACGCCCATCGACCTCGACGCTCAATACAACAACCGCGCCATGGTGCCGGAACACCCTGCCGTCATGGCCGGCTGGGCCAGCGACGCGGCGGCCTTTCGGGCGGCGCGGCCGGATGCCGCCCTCGACCAGCCCTACGGCACCGGCGAGCGGCATCGCTACGACCTCTTTCCGGCCGCCATGCCGCGGCCCGGCGCGCCGGTGGCGCTGTTCATCCACGGCGGCTACTGGCAGGCCCTCGACAGGGCCTCCTTCAGCCATATGGCGGCTGGCGCCAATGCCCATGGCCTCGACGTCGCCGTGACGAGCTACGACCTCTGTCCCCAGGTGAAGCTGGCGGCGATCGTCGACAATGTCATCGCATGCATCCGCGCCCTGCGCGAGCGCACCGGCCGGCGGGTGCTGCCCTTCGGCCATTCGGCCGGCGGTCACCTCGCCGCCTGCATGGCGGCCGCCGACTGGCCCCGCATCGGCGAGGCCGCCGACATCATCGCCGCGGCCATGCCGGTCTCGGGCCTGTTCCATCTGGCGCCGCTGGTGCCGACCTTCGTCAACCGGGCCATGGGCATGGATGCGGGGGAGGCGGCCGCACTCTCGCCGCTCGTCTGGACCCCGCCGGGGGGATTGAAGGTCACGGCCGTGGTCGGCGGGGCCGAATCCGGCGAGTATCACCGCCAGACCCGCACGCTGGTGGAGTGCTGGGGTATTCTCGGGGCGGAGACCCGGGAGATCGTGGTGCCGGGCGCCAACCACTTCACGATCATCGGCCCCTTCGCCGATGCCGGGTCGGATCTCACGGCCGAACTGGTGCGCCTCGCCTCTTGATCGACCACAAGGCTCTCGCTGGCGCGTCATGACATGCTGCACGACACTCCCAGCTCCGAGGCCCTCATGCTCCCCCGCGTTCCCCACGTCTTCGTTGCCTTGCTCATCGCCGCCTGCCTGCTGCCGGACCTGGCCGCGGCGCAGAGCCAGCGCGTGCTCATCCGGCGTGGCGAGACGCTGGTGCGCCAGCACTGCGCCCTCTGCCACGGGGTCGGCCGGGAGGACACCAGCCGCTATCCCAATGCGCCGCTGTTCCGCGAGCTGAGCAAGCGTTATCCGGTGGACGTGCTGGAAGAGGCACTTGCCGAGGGCTTCACGTCAGGCCATCCGGCAATGCCGGAATATACCTTCTCGGCGGACCGCGCGGCGGCCATCGTCGCCTATCTCATGTCGATCCAGACCGATCCGAACGCCCGTCCGCAGCGGCAGTGAGACGGCGTCGCCGCGGGACCCGTGAAACGACAAAGCCCGGCGCGAGGGCCGGGCTTTGCTGCAGGACGAGGATGGCGCCAGGGTTCAGAAGAACGCCTGGATTCCGGTCTGGGCGCGGCCGAGGATGAGCGCGTGCACGTCGTGGGCGCCCTCGTAGGTGTTGACCGTCTCGAGGTTCACCATGTGGCGGATGACGTGGTACTCGGCCGAGATGCCGTTGCCGCCGTGCATGTCGCGGGCCATGCGGGCGATGTCGAGGGCCTTGCCGCAGTTGTTGCGCTTCATCAGCGAAATGGCCGGCGGCGCGAAATTGTGGTCCTCCATCAGCCGGCCGAGGCGCAGCGCGCCGTGCAGGCCCAGCGTGATCTCGGTCTGCATGTCGGCGAGCTTCTTCTGCACGAGCTGGGTGGCGGCCAGCGGCTTGCCGAACTGCTTGCGGTCGAGCGTGTACTGGCGGGCACGGTGCCAGCAGTCTTCCGCCGCGCCCATGGCGCCCCAGGCGATGCCGTAGCGGGCGCGGTTGAGGCAGCCGAACGGGCCGGAAAGCCCCTTGGCGTTCGGCAGCATGTTCTCGGCAGGCACGAAGACGTCATCCAGCACGATCTCGCCGGTGACGGAGGCGCGTAGCGACACCTTGCCCTCGATCTTCGGGGTGGAGAAGCCCTTCATGCCGCGCTCGACGATGAAGCCGCGGATGGCCTCGTCGGTCTTGGCCCAGACGACCGCGACGTCGGCGATCGGCGAATTGGTGATCCACATCTTGGACCCCTTGAGCACGTAGCCGCCGTCGACCTTCACAGCGCGGGTCTTCATGCCGGCGGGGTCCGAGCCGGCATCGGGCTCGGTCAGGCCGAAGCAGCCGACCCATTCGCCGGTGGCGAGCTTCGGCAGGTACTTCTTGCGCTGCTCCTCGGAGCCATAGGCGTAGATCGGGTACATGACCAGCGAGGACTGCACCGAACAGGCCGAGCGATAGCCGGAATCGACGCGCTCCACCTCGCGGGCGATGAGGCCATAGGCGACATAGCCGAGGTCAGCGCCGCCATATTCGGAGGGCAGCGTCGAGCCGAGAAGGCCGAGTTCGCCCATCTCGCTCATGATCTCGCGGTCGAAGCGCTCGTCGAGGAAGGCCGAGGTGACACGCGGCAGCAGCTTCTCCTGGCAGTAGGTGCGGGCCGTCTCCTGCACCATCCGCTCTTCTTCCGTGAGAAGGCCATCGAGGTTCAGCGGATCTTCCCAGTTGAACTCCTCACTGTCCTTCACATAGGAGCCGGAAGCGGGGGTGAGCGAGGCGACGGCCATGGCGATGATCCTCAAGCGA
>CAZEZD010000338.1:0-3646 GCA_964516115.1 uncultured Hyphomicrobiales bacterium | reverse complement strand
TCTTCTTCAGTGCCTCTTCGGTCTTCTGAAGCGCCAGTTGCGGCTGGCCGCCCGCCTGCCGGATCAGGCCCGAGGCGAGACCTTCCGTATCATCCAGCAGCACCTTGAGCAGGTGCTCGGGCTGGAACTGCTGATGTCCCTCACGAAGCGCCAGCGACTGCGCCGACTGGATGAAACCGCGCGAGCGCTCGGTATATTTCTCGATATTCATGGGCCACTCCTGATGCCCGTTCCCGTCGTCTCGCATGAGCCCGGAAGGAACGTCCGACCAATGGTTTCCCGGTCCCGAAGCGACCGGCTTGCTGCGGATATGGGGGCGTCACGCGGCTGTGAGAAGGGCTGGCACCGACACTTTTTGAGGCGTGTCAAACGGGGCCATGCCCTCCCTGGCAGGATCGGCCTCCTCCGGCCGCCGGAGCACCAGACCGTCACCCCCGGCGAGCCCGCAGGCGTGATCCGCGCCGCCTTGGCTTGACCGGCCCGGCCGCCTCGGGCCACCTCTTTGCATGACCGACGCTCCCCCCGCCTCCGCCCGCATCACCGCCCTCTTCCGCTACCCGGTGAAGGGCCTCTCCGCCGAACCGCTCGCCGAAGCCCTCCTTACGGCCGGGCAGCACTTTCCCGGCGACCGCGTGTTCGCCATCGAGAACGGCCCGTCCGGCTTCGATCCGGCGCATCCGGAGCACCAGCCCAAGCAGAAGTTCCTCGTCCTCGCCCGCCAGGCGGCGCTGGCGAAGCTCAAGACCCGCTATGACGACGTGAGCCACACCCTCACCATCGTCGCCGACAACACCGAGGTGGCGCGCGGTGACCTGACAACATCAGAGGGGCGCTCCGCGATCGAGGAGTTCTTCCGCATCTTCCTCGCGAAGGAACTGGCGGGAGCACCGAAGGTCCTGGAAGGCCCGCCCGGCTTCCGGTTCATGGATTCCCGCTCCGGCTTCCTCTCCATCATCAATCTCGCCAGCGTTCGCGCGCTGGAGAAGGAGACCGGCGTCGCCATCGACCCGATCCGCTTCCGCGCTAATATCTATGTCGACGGGGTTCCCGCCTTCTCCGAATTCGACTCGGTCGGCAGGCGCATCACCATCGGCGACGTCGCCCTGACCGGGCTGAAGCGCACCGAGCGCTGCGCCGCCACCACGGTCAATCCGGCCACCGCCGTGCGCGACCTGATGATCCCCGCCGTGCTGATGCGCAGCTACGGCCACGCCGATTGCGGCATCTACTGCGCAGTTGCCGGCGGCGGGCACATCGCGGTGGGCGACCGGCTTGTCGTGAGCGAGGGTGATGAGGCCGGCACGGCGTTCTGAGGGGAAGCACAGATTCGCCGCGGTGGCGCAAGTCGCGGGGCTGCCAGAGCGGAACCATTGCGTTGCACATCTGAATTGCGTCCTTCGAGGCTCGCTGCCGCTCGCACCTCAGGATGAGGAGGCGAGTGGACTGCAGGACGCTCCGCTCGAAGCGGGACCGTTCGTGGCTCGTCCGAGCCGAATGCCAGCCACCACCTTCCTCATCCTGAGGAGCGAGCACCCGGCGATGCGCCAGCATCGTCCGGCAGCGAGCCTCGAAGGACGCACTTCAGTCGTGCAGGGCAACTGCGAAACAGCGTGAAGGAACGCCCCTCACCCCTCCCAGCGCACCACCTCCTCCAGCGGCGCGCGGGTCGTCCGATAGCCGTTGACCGGATGGGAGGTGTCCGCGCGTCCGAAGGAAATGCCGCAGACAACGCGGCGGTCCTCGCCGATGCCGAAATGCTGCCGGATCGACGTCGAGTGCACGGCGAGCGCCGCCTGCGCGATGGTGCCGACCCCATGCGCTGTCGCCGCGGTCATGAAGTTCGTGACATAGGCGCCGCAATCCACCGCCCCGTAGACGCCGAGCGCCTCGTCGGTCGTGATGATCGCCACGTGCGGCGCGTCGAACAGGGCGAAGTTGCGCATGGACTGGCGGGCGTAGCCGGCCTTGTCGCCGCGCTGGACGCCTACCGCATCGTAGAGCTGGAAGCCGCAGGCGCGGCGACGCTCCAGCGCCACGCCGCGGTACTCGCGGGGAAAGGGGAAATCGCTCTGCGGCTCCACCGTGTAGTGGCCGGGGATCGATCCGCCGCCGGCGAGTTCCAGCATCAGCTTGCGAAAGCGCTCGACCGCGTCTCCGCTCGCGATCAGCACCTGCCAGGGCTGGGTATTGTTCCAGGAGGCGGTCTTCTGCGCGATGCGCAGGATCGCCTCGATCGTCTGTCGCGGCAGCGGCTCGGGCAGGAAGGCGCGGCAGGAATGGCGCGCAGTCATCAGCCGGTCAAAGGCGGCGGCGTCGGGGGGCGTGGCTGTCTCGCTCATGGCTGGGCTCGCATCGGGCAGGAATGCGCCATCGTCTCCGCTCGGGAGGTCTTTCGCCATCCGCCGTTCGGCATGGCCGGCTGATGGCAGCGCTCGACAGGCGGGGCGCTTCGGGGCTACCGCTCGGCGATGACCCAACCTGCCCCACCCGGCCGCAAGGCCACGACGACCTATGACGTTGTCGTGCTCGGTGCCGGCGCCGCCGGCATGATGTGTGCCATCGAGGCCGGCAGGCGCGGGCGCTCCGTGCTGGTCGTCGACCATGCGGACGCCCCGGGCGAGAAGATCCGCATCTCCGGCGGCGGGCGCTGCAACTTCACCAATCTCGGCACCTCGCCGAAGAACTTCCTGTCGCAGAACCCGCGCTTCGCCATATCGGCGCTGTCGCGCTACACGCAGCACGACTTCATCGCGCTCGTCGACCGCCACCGCATCGGCTGGCACGAGAAGACCCTGGGACAGCTCTTCTGCGACGGCTCGGCCCGCGAGATCATCGCCATGCTGACGGGCGAGATGGAGCGCGCCGGCGTGCAGCTGGCGCTCGGCACAGCGGTCGAGGACGTCGCGAAGACCGACGACGGCTTTCTGGTGAGGCTGTCGTCCGGGCCTGTCCGGTGCGCCTCGCTGGTCGTCGCCACGGGTGGCAAGTCGATCCCGAAGATGGGCGCAACGGGCTTCGCCTACGAGGTGGCCGACCGCTTCAACCTTGCGGTGATACCGCCGCGCCCGGCCCTGGTGCCGCTGACCTTCGCACCCGACATGCTGGCCCGCATGACGCCGCTCGCCGGAATCGCCGTCGACGAGGCCGTCGTGGCGCACGGCAAGACCCGCTTCCGCGAGACGGTGCTCTTCACCCATCGCGGGCTGTCGGGCCCGGCGATCCTGCAGATATCGAGCTATTGGCGGGAGGGCGACGAGATCGTCGTGTCGCTGGCGCCCGGCGTGAACGTCCTCGAGGGCCTGCGGGCAGCGCGCGCCCGGCGTGGCCGGCAGGCGGTGCAGACCGTGCTGGCGGAGATTCTACCCAAGCGGCTCGCCCAGGCCATCGCAGCTGCCGAAAACCTCACAGGCAATCTCGCAGACTGCTCCGACAAGGTGCTCGCCCGCATCGACGCCGCGGTGAACGGCTGGCGCATCCGGCCGAACGGCTCGGAGGGCTGGCGCACGGCCGAGGTGACGCTCGGCGGCGTCGACACCGTCGGCCTCGACCAGCAGACCATGGCGGCGAAGGCCGTCGCCGGCCTGCATTTCGTCGGCGAGGCGGTCGACGTCACCGGCTGGCTCGGCGGCTACAATTTCCAGTGGGC
>CAZEZD010000337.1:0-3649 GCA_964516115.1 uncultured Hyphomicrobiales bacterium | reverse complement strand
CGCCGTCGTCATGCCCGAGAGCCATGATGCCGACCGGCTGCGGTCGATCATTCTCGACGCCTTCGACATGTCGCTCGGCACCGGCCTGTCGAAGGTCGCGAAGAAGGTCTTCCGCATCGGCCACCTCGGCGACATCAACGACCTGACTCTGGTCGGCACGCTGGGCGGCGTCGAGATGGGGCTGGGGCTCGCCGGGGTGCCGCACAAATCGGGCGGCGTCACCGCCGCCATGGCCTATCTCGCCGACACCAAACGCGAGGGTGGTGCGAAAGCGGCGTGAGACCTGGCTTGCACTGCCGAAATGCGTCCTTCGAGGCTCGCCGCCGGACGATGCTTGCGCATCGCCGGGGGCTCACACCTCAGGATGAGGAGGGATGAGTATGGCAGATCGGATCATGGGGCGAGCAAGGCCGCGCCTCCTGAACGTCTGATGCAGGCCTCCGTCCTCCTCATCCTGAGGTGCGAGCGAAGCGAGCCTCGAAGGACGCACTAGCCTGATGCAGCCCGTGAAGAGGACCCTTCGATGAACGAACACCCTCTCATCGCCCGCCGCTCGCTTGCCACCGAGCTCACCGGGCGGCTGCGCGACATGATCGTCGAGGGCACGCTGAAGGCCGGCGACAAGATCTCAGAGCCCGACCTCTGCGACCTGTTCGGCGTCTCGCGCACGCCGCTGCGCGAGGCGCTGAAAGTGCTGGCGGCGGAGGGCCTCGTCGACCTCACGCCGAACCGCGGCGCCCGTGTCGCCCGCATCGCGCCGGAGGCGGTGGAGGAGCTCTTCCCCATTATGGGCATGCTGGAGGCGCTGGCCGGGGAACTCGCCTGCGCGCGCCTGAGCGCCGACGACCTGGCGCGGCTCGAGACCCTGCATGCCGAGATGGTCGGCCACTGGCGGCGGGGCGAATGGGTGCCCTATTCGCGGCTCAACCGGCAGATTCACGAGGAGATATTCCGCATCGCTGGGAACGCCACCCTCGCGGGCCTCTATCAGAACCTCATGGTGCGCATCCACGCCGTCCGCTTCGTCGCCCGCAAGTCGCCGGAGCGCTGGGCCGAGGCCATCGCGGATCATGAGCGAATGATGGCGGCGCTCAGGGCCCGCGACGGCGCGGCGCTGTCAACCCTGATGCGCGAGCACCTCCGTCACAAGGCGGACGTGGTCCATGAAGCACTGCGCCAGCTCGGCGCCCCGGAGCAGGGCTGACCCGCCGTCGGCCCTCTCCCCATCCGGCGCGGCGCGCCTATCTTGAGGGTCCTGACCACCGGACCTTGAACCCGGATGACCCCATGACGCTGTTCTCCATTCTCGACCTCGCCCCGGTGCCGGAGGGTTCCACGCCGGGCGACGCCCTGCGCAACACCATCGACCTCGCACGGCATGCCGACCGGCTCGGCTACACGCGCTACTGGCTGGCCGAGCACCACAACATGACCGGCATCGCCAGCGCGGCGACGGCCGTGGTCATCGGCCAGGTGGCTGCCGCCACGAGCCACATCCGCGTTGGCGCGGGCGGCATCATGCTGCCGAACCACGCGCCGATGGTGATCGCCGAGCAGTTCGGCACGCTGGAGAGCCTCTTCCCCGGCCGCATCGACCTCGGCCTCGGCCGCGCGCCGGGAACCGACCAGCGCACCATGCGGGCGCTGCGCGTGGATCCGATGGAATCGGACAATTTCCCGCAGGACGTGCTGGAGCTTCAGGCCTTCCTCGCGCCGGTCCAGGAGGGACAGGCGATCCAGGCCGTGCCGGGCGCCGGCACCGAGGTGCCGCTGTGGATCCTCGGCTCCTCGACATTCGGATCGCAGCTCGCGGCCATGCTCGGCCTGCCCTATGCCTTCGCCTCGCATTTCGCCCCCGACGCGCTGATGCAGGCGCTCGCCATCTACCGGCAGAAGTTCGAGCCCTCGAAGCAGCTCTCGAAAAGCTATGCCGTCGCCGGCTGCAACGTCTTCCTCGCTCCCACCGACGCCGAGGCCCGCCATCTCTTCACCTCCGCCCAGCAGCGCGCCGCCGGCATCTTCCGCGGCGTGCGCGGCCTGCTGCCGCCGCCCATCGACGACATCGAGACCTTCTGGAGCCCGATGGAGAAGGCGCAGGCCTCGCGCATGCTGCAGTTCTCCTTCGTCGGGTCGCCCGAGACGGTGAAGCGCGGCCTTGAGCAGTTTATCGCCAACACGCAGGTGGACGAGGTCATCGTCGCCTCGGCCATTTTCGACCATGGCAAACGTGTGCGCTCCTACGAGATGCTCGCGGATGTGGCGAAGGACCTGCAGGGCAAGGCCGCGGCGGCGTGACCTACCGCCCCTCGACCGCCCACACGGCGCTCGGTCCGGCCTTTTCCGACGTCGTCGCCCCGGCCCGCTTCCCGCAGCACGTCCTGCGCCACCGCAACCAGCGCTGGGCGGAGGCAGTGGGGCTCGGCCATCTCACGGACGCGGACTGGATCGCCCATTTCGGCCGCTTCGAGCCCCTGCCAGACAATCTGCCGCAACCCCTCGCCCTGCGTTATCACGGCCATCAGTTCCGTTCCTACAACCCGGAGATCGGCGACGGCCGCGGCTTCCTCTTCGCCCAGCTTGTCGATGACGAGGGACGCCTCCTTGACCTCGCCACCAAGGGCTCGGGACAGACACCCTATTCGCGCTTCGGCGACGGTCGGCTGACGCTGAAGGGAGGCGTGCGCGAGGTGTTGGCGACGGCCCTGCTGGAGGCCTTCGGCGTCTATACCTCGAAGAGCTTCTCGCTCATCGAGACGGGCGAAGAGCTGGTGCGGGGCGACGAGCCGTCCCCGACGCGCTCGTCCGTGCTGGTGCGCCTGTCCCACAGCCATGTGCGCTTCGGCACCTTCCAGCGCTGTCTCGCCTTCAACGACCAGGCGGGGATTGCGGCGCTGGTCGCCCACTCCGTCCGCCACTATCACCCGCAGGCGGCGCGCGATGGCGACGTTGCGCGGGAGGCCCCTGCCCTGCTGGCGGCAGTGGCTGAAGCCTCAGGCGCGATGGTCGGCGAATGGATGGCCGCCGGCTTCGTCCATGGCGTGCTCAACACCGACAACATGGTGGTGACCGGCGAGAGCTTCGACTACGGCCCGTGGCGCTTCCTTCAGCGCTACGACCCCGGCTTCACGGCCGCCTATTTCGACCAGACCGGGCTCTATGCCTTCGGCCGCCAACCCGGGGCGGTGGCGTGGAACCTCGAACGCTTCGCCGAATGCCTGACCCTGGTCGCGCCGGTCGCCGACCTCGAGGATGCGCTCAGGACCTACGCGGGCGCCTTCCATGCCGGCCTCAGGCGGGCGCTCTGCGCGCGGCTCGGCGTCGTGGAGGCGGGAGCCGAGGCGGATGACGAGCTTGCCGCCGCCTTCTTCCAGTTCCTGCTGAAATCCGGCGCGCTGTTCGAGCGCACCGTGTTCGACTGGCACAGCGGCCTGGCGCGGCGCGCCTTCGCCAAGGCCGGGCCACAGGCCTCACTCTACCGGGGGGCCGAGTTCGACCGGCTGGAGGCCGCGCTTGGCGCCCACGCTCCCCTGACGCAGCCGCCGGAGGCCGCCGCCTATTTCGACGGCGACGGGCCGGCGACCTTGCTGATCGAGGAGGTCGAGGCGCTGTGGGCGCCCATCGCCGAGCGCGACGACTGGAGCCGGTTCGC
>CAZEZD010000336.1:0-3672 GCA_964516115.1 uncultured Hyphomicrobiales bacterium | reverse complement strand
AGACGATGAAGGCCATCATCAGGTTTGCGGTGGTGATCCAGAGCGTCCGCCAGGCCAGGCGGCTGCCGCCGCCGTCCCAGAAGGCCTGGTTTTCCGGTTCCCATTTCTGGAGCCAGGTTCCGCCGGGGGCGGAAGCGGCTTGGCTGTTCTGGGCCGTCATGGCATGTCCCTTCTCGAAGGTGCGGCCACCCGTCGTGATGACGGGTGCCTCGCCTGGTTCACGGTTGTGATTGGCTTTGCGGGTTGAGCTTGCGCAGTACGCTGCGCAGGTCCTCAAGGCTGTTGAACCGGGCGGTCAGTTGCAGGCCGGCGCCCTTGTCGATCAGATCGACCTTGCTGCCGAGCAGCCTGGCGAGTTCTGCCTCGGCCTCGCGCTTGTGCGCGCCCTCGGCGGCGATCGCTTCGTCGACGGAGCTGATGATGTATTCATCACCAAAGCCGCCCTCGGGCTCCTTCAGCCAGATGTAGCAGACCAGCCAGCTGATGAAGGCACCGGCCGAGATGATCAGGAAGAACTGCGACGCGGTGACATAGGTCAGGATGAAGAGATAGAAGACCGCGCCGACATTGCCGTAGGCGCCGGCCATGCCCGAGATCTGCCCGGTCACGCGCCGCTTGATCGAGGGAATGATGCCGAAGGTGGCTCCCTCGGCCCCCTGCACGAAGAAAGAGCAGCCGATGGTGATGGCCACGGCGATGACGAGAGGCCAGCGCGAGTCCATCAGCCCCATGAGCAGGAAGCCGACGCCGATGCCGAACATGTAGGCCATCATCACGAAGCGGCGATTGCCGAACCGGTCCGAAACGAGGCCGCCCATGGGACGGGCGAAGAGGTTGACAAAGGCGAAGGACGAGGCGATCAGGCCGGCCATCGCCGCGTTGAGTCCCCAGGTCTCCTCGAAGAACATCGGCAGCATCGAGACGACGGCCAGTTCGGCGCCGAAATTGGCGAAGTAGGTCGTATTCAGTGCGGCGACGCTCGTGAACGGGTAGCGGTCGTCCTCGGGGATTCCCTCCCGCAGGATCGGCGCGTTGACCCGCCAGGCCTGCCAGAGCTGGTAAAGGACGATCACAACGAGGGCGAAGTAGATGAATCCCGCCGTCATCGCGTCGAGGTAGTTCATGTTCTGCATGCGCCAGACGAGGATCGACAGAATGCCGACCATCGGCACCGTGAAGATCATCAGCAGGACGAGATCGCCCCAACTGCTCACCTCGAGGGCGGCCGCCTTGCGCGGCTTGCGATGGACGGTGCCGGTCGGGCCGTCGGTGATAGCGAACCAGTAGAAGACCCCGTAGGCCCCCATGACGATGGCCGAGATCGCCAGCGAATAGCGCCAGCCATGTTCTCCGCCGAATATCGTCAGGGCGATCGTCGGCAGGGTCATGGCCGCGGCGGCGGAGCCGAAATTGCCCCATCCGGCATAGAAGCCTTCGGCGAAGCCGATGTCGCGGGGCTTGAACCACATGGCCGTCATGTGGATGCCGACGACGAAGCTTGCACCGACCGAGCTGAGCACGAGGCGCGAGATGAACAGTTGCTCGCGGGTCTCGCCAAAGGCGAAGACAAGGCCCGGGATCGCCATCACGACCATGAGGAGGGAAAACACCCGCCTCGGACCCCATTTGTCGAGGGCCATGCCGACCAGAATGCGGGCCGGGATGGTCAGGGCAACGTTGGCGATGGCGAACAGCCGCAAGTCGTCTCGCGTCAGCCAGTTGGCGGCGCGGAGCATGGACGACGCCAGCGGCGCCATGTTGAACCAGACGTAGAAGCAGATGAAGAAGGCGATCCACGTCAGGTGGAGCGCTCTGATCTCGCGGTTCTTGATGATGAAGAGATCGCTGGTTTTCATGGTGAGGCTCGAAGTTGCGCCGGGACCCGGGGTCCGCGAGCTGAGGGCCTTACGTGGATGGTCACGGCGCGGGAACGATCAGGAGGGGAACCTGCGCGCGGCGTGCGAGGAAGGCGCTCACCGAGCCGAAGGTCATGTGGTCGAATTCCTCGACCAGGGCGTCGATCCGCCGGCCGATGAAGCCACGATCCGGCTTGTGGCTGTGGCGGGCCAGGATCAGGAGGTCAGGCTTCCGCTCTTCGGTGGCGCGCAGGATCATCTTGCGCGCATCGCCTTCTGCCAGCAGGACCTTGGCGGCAAAGCCCGCGGCAATCAGTTCCGCAGCGGCGGCATCGGCTGCCGCCTTCTGCTCGGAGAACTGCTCCTGAAACATGTCATCGGATGCGGCGGTGGCGCTACCCGGGTCCTCGATCACGCTGATCAGCGTGACCTCGGCCTTGGTGTCAGCGAACAGGCGCATCATCGTATCGAGAGCGATGCGCGCGTTTCGGGAGTGATCGTAGGCCAGCATAATGTGCATGAGTGGTGTCCCCTCTCTGGCGGCGCCGGAGCGATGCGGCTGGATCGGTTCTCTGACGAGACGCGCGGCCCATCAGCTGTCCAGCCCCTGGTCAAGATCTCAGTGATGGCGGCCGCGCTGTTCCCGCTGCAGGCACGTGTCCTGCGCCAGCGCCATCCTTCCGGGAGAAGTCGCGTCAGTGAGAAGTGGCGGAGTGAAGGAGATAACCGTCACGATTGTCGCAGCAGCATCGTCGGGCGTCATGGCAGTGGCCTTGGCTGGCGAATACGGCGAAGAGGCCGCAAGGAACGTCGCAACAAAAGTCCGGAACGGCACAAAATGTATTGATTGAAATCAAAGGTAGATCATGCGGCGCAGCATTCTTTAAATAATTGACTATTATTGAATGCTGCGCGGCGGAAAGTAAGATGTTGAATTGCTGTAGTGAGGCCGAGGAATTGACATTTGTCAAAATGCAATCAGGATGACCTGCGGAGGGTCCATCCGGTGCGCGCTTCAGACATCCAGACGGTCCGCGAACTGCCCCTGTTCGCCGGAATGGGCGACGGCGAGTTCGATGCGCTGATGAAGGCGGCATTCCTGCAGCGCTTTCCGTCGCAGACCCAGCTCATCCACGAGGGCGACCATGCCGATTTCCTCCACATCGTCGTGGAGGGACTGGTGGAGATGTTCGCCAGCCACGACGGCCGCGAGAGCACCATCGGCTTCCTGGCACCCGTGACCACCTTCATCCTGGCGGCGGTGCTCGTCGACAAGGTCTATCTCCAGTCGGCGCGCACGCTGGAGGCCTCCCGCATCCTGATGATTCCGGCTGCCGCGATCCGTGAAGTCTTCGAACGCGACGTCTCCTTCGCCAGCGCCGTCGTCAGGGAGATGGCGGAGCGCTACCGCGGCATCGTCCGGCAGCTCAAGGACCAGAAGGTAAGGACCGGCGGCGAGCGGCTCGCCGCCTGGGTCCTGCGGAACGGCCGGGAGCAGGGCGGCGCGCTCATCGCGCATATTCCCTGCGAGAAATCGAAACTGGCGAGCTATCTCGGCATGACGCCGGAAACCCTGTCGCGCAGCTTTCTGGCGCTCGAGCGTTACGGGGTGAAGGTGGTCGGCCGCGCCATCACCTGCTCCACGCCGGCCGCGCTGGCCGAACTCGCCCTGCTCGACCGGTTGATCGACGAGGGCCACGACTAGGGCGCGCCGCGCCGGGCGCTCCGCCGTGCCCGGGCCTTGCTAGATCCCCGTCCCGTCGATGAGGGCCTCGCCGCCGATGTGCTGGCGGATGCCGGCCACCAGCGCGGGATC
>CAZEZD010000335.1:0-3674 GCA_964516115.1 uncultured Hyphomicrobiales bacterium | reverse complement strand
GTCTTGTCCTTCTGCCACATCTCCGTGTAGCCGCTCTCGTCCAGCACGAGCTGGGCGAGCTCGGCATGGGGCATGGCCTCGATCTGTCCGGCCCAGCGGTCGAAATTGTCGATCAGGCCCTTCAGCGCATGCCGCGCCTTCGGCTTCATCTCCTCGGTCTCGGTGAGCGTGCGGGCGGCCTGCATGAGCGGCACACCCTGCGCACGCGCGTGGTCGTGGAGTTGCTGGAGCGTCGCATCGCCCAGCCCCCTTTTCGGGGTGTTCACGATGCGCTCGAAGGCGAGGTCGTCGGAGCTCTGGACGACGCAGCGCAGATAGGCCAGCGCGTCGCGGATCTCGAGGCGCTCGTAGAAGCGCGGTCCGCCGATGACGCGATAGGGCAGGCCGATGGTGATGAAGCGGTCCTCGAACTCGCGCATCTGGAATGAGGCGCGCACCAGGATGGCCGTCTCGTTCAGGGCATGGCCCTGCCGCTGGAGCTGCTCCAGCTCCTCGCCGACGGAACGGGCCTCCTCCTCCGAATCCCAGACGGAGGTGAGCGTCGGCTTCTCGCCGTCCTCGCCGTCGGTGAAGAGGGTCTTGCCGAGGCGCCCCTCGTTGTGGGCGATGAGATGGGCGGCGGCGGCGAGGATATGGCCGGTGGAGCGGTAGTTGCGCTCCAGCCGGATGACGGTGGCGCCGGGAAAGTCCTTGTCGAAGCGCAGGATGTTGTCGACCTCGGCGCCACGCCAACCATAGATCGACTGGTCGTCGTCGCCGACGCAGCAGATGTTCTGCGGCCGGCCCTCCTGCCGCTGGGCGAGAAGCCGCAGCCACAGATACTGCGCGACGTTGGTGTCCTGGTACTCGTCGACCAGGATGAACTTGAACTTTCGCTGATACTCGGCCAGCACGCCCGGATTGTCGCGGAAGAGGCGGATGACCTCCAGCAGCAGATCGCCGAAATCGACGGCGTTCAGCACCTTCAGGCGCGCCTGGTAATCGGCATAGAGCTTGAGGCCGAGGCCGTTGGCATAGGCCGCCGCCTCGCCCGCCGGCACCTTGTCCGGGGTGAGCGCCCGGTTCTTCCAGCCGTCGATAGCGGAGGCCAGCACGCGAGCCGGCCAACGCTTTTCGTCGATGTCTTCGGCCTGGATGAGCTGCTTCAGGAGACGAATCTGGTCATCGGTATCGAGGATGGTGAAGCCGGGCTTCAGGCCGACGAGTTCGGCATGGCGGCGCAGGATCTTGACCCCGGTGGCGTGGAAGGTGCCGAGCCAGGGCATGCCCTCCACGGCCTCGCCAACCAGATGGGCGATGCGCTCCTTCATCTCGCGCGCCGCCTTGTTGGTGAAGGTGACGGCGAGGATCTCGGAAGGGAAGGCGCGGCGCTGGTTGAGGATATGGGCGATGCGGGTTGTCAGCACACGCGTCTTGCCGGTGCCCGCACCCGCCAGCACCAGCACCGGTCCGTCGAGTGTCTCCACCGCGGCCTGCTGTTCCGGGTTGAGGCCCGCCAGATAGCTGGCCGCGGCCTGGTTGCCGCGCGCCGCCATGGCGCGTTCGGCAAGGCTCGGCTGTCGCGGGGCGGCGGGGTCGGTCATGGGCGGGAAATGTTCCGATTCGGTTCTCCCCAAAATGGGGTGTCCCGCGGACAAAGCCAACCCGCCGGGGGGATCGGGCACAGCGTTGCAGCCGTTGCTGTCAGTCGGCGCGTGTAGCCCCGCTCGGAACGAAAAAGGCCGGCGTTTCCGCCGGCCTTCAAAGACACCCGAAAAGAGCGGGAAATCAGCGCAGCACGACGACCCGCGTGCCGACACGCACCCGGCTGTAGAGGTCGATGACATCGTCGTTGGTCAGGCGGAAGCAGCCCGAGGACACGGCGGTGCCGATCGTGTGGGGCTCGTTGGAGCCGTGGATGCGGTAGAGCGAGGAGCCGAGATAGAGGGCGCGGGCGCCGAGGGGATTATCCGGGCCGCCGGCCATGAAACGCGGCAGGTCGGGGCGGCGGCGCAGCATCTGGGCCGGCGGACGCCAGTCCGGCCACTCCGCCTTGCGCGTGATGGTCTGGTTGCCGCCCCAGGAGAAGCCCGGCCGGCCGACGCCGACGCCGTAGCGGACCGCGGTGCCGCCGGCCTGGACCAGATACAGGCGGCGCTCCTGCGTGTTGATGACGATGGTGCCGGGCGCATAGCGGCCGGTGAAGGCGACCGTCTCGCGCGGGATCGCCGAGACGCCGGTGCCCGGACGGGGACCGCCATCGGTGCGCGGCATCACCCGCATCGGCTGGTTGGTGGCGGGATCGATGATGACCTGGTCGCCGTAACCGAAATTCACGGTCTGGGCTGTCGCGGCGGCGCCCGAGAGGGCGAGCGCGACCGCGGTTGCGAGGATGGGCAGGAAGCGCCGCATGAATGCACCTTGCGAAGTTGACGATAGACGGATCGACCGCGAGCCGGCTGCAATCGGGACCGTCGGCACAGGGTTGGTGCGATAGAGCGTAATCACCTACCGTTACGCAATGGTAGCCGTTGCCGCAAAGCAGCAACAATCGCCTGTTTCAGGGCAGGTGTGACCGCCCCGCCACGGTTCTGCCGGCACCATCCTGTTGCGGACGCTGGTGTTTTCCGAACGCGGCCTCACGGAAACGTGATTCCGCGCCGCGGGGCGGCCGTGCTGCGGCGCCCCTCTCGCAATTCGGCGCGCGAGCCTTCATATAGGGCCGATGTCCATGATCCCTGATTTGACCGGCGGCGCAGACGATATCGTCGTGCCCTTCCAGGTCGACGAACTCGATCTCCGTGGCCGTGTCATCCGCCTTGGGCGCACGGCCGGCACCATCATCGAGCGCCACGGCTATCCCGCGCCGGTTGCGCGCGTCCTCGCGGAGGCCACCGCGTTGACGCTGCTGCTCGGCTCCGGCCTGAAGTTCGATGGCCGTCTCATCCTGCAAACGCAGACCGACGGCCCCGTCCGCATGGTCGTCGTCGACGTTGCGACGCCCGATCGGGTGCGGGCGCTCGCCCGCTTCGACGCCGAGGCGATTGAGGCGGCGACCGCCGCCGGTCGCGATGATCCGGCGGCGCTTCTCGGCACCGGGCAACTGGTCATGACCATCGACCAGGGCGGCGACATGCAGCGCTACCAGGGCATTGTGTCGCTCGACGGCCAGGGGCTCGAACAGGCCGCCGACCAGTATTTCCGCCAGTCCGAGCAGATCGACACGCGCGTGCGCCTCGCCGCAGCGGAGGAGTTCGTCGCCGGCGAAGGCGGCCTGCAGCGCACCTGGCGGGCCGGAGGCCTGCTCATCCAGTACCTGCCGCAGGCGGGGACGGAGGGGAGCCGCGATCTCTCCCCCGGCGACGCACCGGACGGAACCGTCCTGCCTGAACCGGACGAGGCCTGGGCCGAGGCGAGGGCGCTGACCGACACCATCGGGGACGATGAACTCGTCGACCGCACGCTGTCGCCGGAGCGCCTGCTGTTCCGCCTGTTCCATGAACGCGGGGTGCGGGTGTTCGACGCCCAGGATGTGCGCGAGCATTGCACCTGCTCGCGGGAGCGCATCGAGGGCATCGTGAAGAGCTTCACGCCGGAGGAGCGTCACGACATGGTCGAGGACGGGCACATCACCGTCACCTGCGAATACTGCTCGACCAGCTACCGCTTCGCGCCGGTGGAGTTCGATCCGGCCG
>CAZEZD010000334.1:0-3674 GCA_964516115.1 uncultured Hyphomicrobiales bacterium | reverse complement strand
CCCATCGAATCCCGCGACGAACTGGTCGCCTGGATCGAGAAGGGCAGCAAACCGAAGGACCGCTTCCGGGTCGGGACCGAGCATGAGAAGTTCGGATTCTACCGCGACGACTTCACCCCCGTTCCCTATGAGGGGCCGCGCGGCATCCGTGCCATTCTCGAGGGCATGGAGGGCCTCCTCGGCTGGGAGCCGATCCTCGACGGCGAGCACATCATCGGCCTTGCCGACGTCACCGGCGGCGGCGCCATCTCGCTGGAACCGGGCGGCCAGTTCGAACTCTCCGGCGCGCCGCTGGAGACGATCCACCAGACCTGGACGGAGGCGCACGCCCATTTCGCGCAGGTGCGGCAGATCGCCGACCCCATGGGCATCGGTTTCCTCGGCCTCGGCATGAGCCCCAAGTGGTCGCGCGCCGAGACGCCGGTCATGCCGAAGTCGCGCTATCAGATCATGACGCGCTACATGCCGAAGGTCGGCTCGCTCGGCCTCGACATGATGTACCGGACCTCGACCGTGCAGGCGAACCTCGACTTCGCCTCCGAGGCCGACATGGTCAAGAAGCTCCGGGTGTCGCTCGCCTGGCAGCCTGTGGCGACCGCCATCTTCGCCAATTCCCCCTTCACCGAAGGCAGGCTCAACGGCTACCTGTCGTTCCGCTCGGCGGTGTGGATGGACACCGACAACGACCGCGCGGGCATGCTGCCCTTCGCCTTCGAGGACGGCATGGGCTTCGAGCGCTATGTCGACTACGCCCTCGACGTTCCCATGTATTTCATCAAGCGCGGCGACACCTATCACGACGTCGCCGGTTCCTCGTTCCGCGACCTGCTGGCGGGCAGGAACGCGGCCGCGCCGGGCGAACGCGCGGTCCTCTCCGACTGGGTGAACCATGTCGGCACGATCTTCCCCGAGGTCCGGCTGAAACGGTATCTGGAAATGCGCGGCGCCGATTCCGGCCCGCTGTCGCGCATCGTCGCGCTGCCGGCGCTCTTCGTCGGCCTGCTCTATGACGACGGTGTGCTCGACGCCGCCTGGGACCTCGTCAAGGACTGGACGGCGGAAGAACGCCAGAAGCTGCGCGACGACGTGCCGAGGCTCGGCTTCAAGGCGGAGATTCGTGGCCTGACCGTCGGCGAACTGGCGCGCGAGATGCTCACGCTTGCCCGCACCGGCCTGCGCCGCCGAGACCGGCTCGACATGAACGGCTGCGACGAGACGCGCTATCTCGACCCGATCCAGGCGATCGTCGACGACGGCCGCACCGCCGCCGAGGCGCTGATCGAGAAGTATCTCGGCCCCTGGCAGGGTCAGATCGACCGGGTGTTCGAGGAGCAGGCCTACTGAGGCCTGCCGGCCTGACCCTAGAGGCTTTCGAGCCGGCTTACTCGATCCTCGTCCCAGACGATGCCGAAGCCGGGCCGGTCCGGGCATTCGGCGGCGCCGTGCGCGAGGCCAAGGGGCTCCACCAGCACCGCGTCGGCCCAGTCGACATATTCGAGCCGGTGCATGGTGGGGCTGGCGGCGAGCAGATGGACGCTCATCTCCGGCATCAGGTGGGACGAGATCGGCATGCCGCGCGCCGCCGCGAGGGCGGAGGCCTGGATCCAGCCGGTGACACCGCCGATCCGCATGACGTCGGGCATGACATAGTCGCAGGCGTCGGCGGCCAGGGCCGTCATCATCGCCTCAGGACCGTTGAAATTCTCGCCGATCTGCAGGGGCAGCGACAGGGCGTGGGCGATGGCCGCGTTACCGCGCCAGTCGTCGTGGCGGATCGGCTCCTCCAGCCATGACAGTCCCTCGCCCTCCAGCGCGCGGCCGCGATGCAGCGCTTCGGCCGGCTGCAGCGCCTGATTGTAGTCGACCATGAGGTCGATGCCGTCCGGAACGACGCGCCGGACGGCGCGCACGGCCGCGAGATCCTCTGCCAGCGTCGCGTAGCCGAGGCGGATCTTCAGTGCGGATAGTCCGCTATCGAGCAGTCGGAGAGCCTCGTCGGCCAGCGCATCCGGCGGCATGAGCCCCAGGCCGCGGCTGTCATAGGCGGGAACCGGCCGCGGTTCGGCCCCGAGAAGGCGGACGAGGGGCAGGTCGAGGGAGCAGGCCAGCGCGTCCCACGCCGCCATGTCGATGGCCGAGAGGGCGGCGCGCACGGTCCCCGTCACGCCGAGCAGGGCGAAGCGGCGCGACAGCATGCGGGCGAGGTCGGCCGGAGCGGCCGGCATGCCCTGCACCATCGCGACGGCCTCGGCGATATGGCCGGCGATGGCCCGCGCTCCTGATGGCGTGTAGGCGAAGAGATAGCACCGGCCCCGAACGCCCTCCTGCATGTCGAGATCGACGAGGAGAAGCGGCACGTCGCGGACGACGGCGGCGCTGGTGCCGAGAAGGAATGTCAGCGGGACTTTCACACCCCGTGTCGTGACGGAGCGGATGCGGAGAGGCGTGTGCGGCATGACGACCCCCTCGTCCGTTGCCGCAATGAGCCATCCTGCGGCCGGAGCGTCCGATCATCTCACCATGGATGACCGGCGGGGATCAACGGAATCCTGCCTGTTCACTCAGCCGCCTGGGCATGCTCCGTCAGGTTGTCGAGGCTGGAGACGACATGGTCGGCAAGGGCCTCGGCGAGCTGGGACATCTCGTGCGGGTTGCGCAGCAGGGCGACGCTGACCGAGGGCAGCGCGGGGAAGCCGTCGGAGGGCTGCAGCACGCGCATGCCGGGACGCAGGGCCGATTCCGGCAGGACGGAGACCGCGAGCCCGGCCATCACCGCCGCGCCGACGGCGGTGGAATTCCAGCTCGCATAGAGAATGCGGTAGGCGCGGCCGGCGCCCTCCAGCCGCTCGGTCGCGGCGCGGCGCCAGTCGCAGGTCGGCCGGCCGACGGCCAGCGGCACGGGATCGTCGCAATGGACCGAGGCCCGCGCCGACGACACCCAGAGGAGTTGCTCGCGCCGGAACACCAGCGCGGGGCCCTTCTGCGGCGTATGGGTGATGATGGCGATGTCGAGGTCGTTGGACTGGATGCGCTCGGCCAGCATCGGCGAGGGCTCGCAGACGACCGTCACCTCGGCGCGCGGATTGGAGCGCGAGAAGCGGGCGAGGATCTCCGGCAGATAGCGGTCCGCATAGTCGTCGGGGACGCCGAGGCGCACCCGGCCCGTCAGCTCGGCGTTGGAGAAGGCCGACACCGCCTCCATGTTCAGCTTCACGATGCGGCGCGCATAGTCGAGCAGGCGCTCGCCGTCCTCCGTCAGCCGCGAGGCGCGGCCGTCGCGCTCGAACAGCGGCTTGCCGATGCGCTCCTCGAGCCGCTTCATCTGCATGGAGACGGCCGACTGCGTCTTGAACACGACGTCCGCCGCCCGCGTGAAGCTGCCGGTGTCGGCGATCGCCATAAAGGTCCGCAACTGGTCGATGTCGAGAAGAATGGCCATCTGCGCGCCCCCGAGCGTCACATCATCAACTCTGATGATCCACATTAAAAACATTCGCTTCAATGATCAATCGTCTTCTGCCATTGTCTCTCCATCGGCACATGCCCCGAAAACCGGGTGAGAACCCGGCCGCTCGCGCCTCCGAGGCACGGCGTCGGGACAGTCGTGCCGACGTCCGTAGCCGTAGAGGAGATCCCCCATGGCGACTGCGAAAAAGCCCGCGAAGGCTGCGGCC
>CAZEZD010000333.1:0-3711 GCA_964516115.1 uncultured Hyphomicrobiales bacterium | reverse complement strand
GTTTCATGACGCAAAAGCGTGTAGACGACGGCCCCAGGATGAATGACGGACAACAGAGACCTGCCGGCACGCTGCGCGCGATGCTGCTTCGCGAGGGACGCAAGATGCTGTCCTTCGGGCTGATCGGCGCCATCAACGGGGTGGTGAACTACGTCATCACCGTCGGCGTGACCCTGTTCGCGCTGACGCCGATGGGCCTTGCCACCAACGACGTCGCCCTCGGCCTCGCCAAGGCGCTGGGCTGGGCCGTCGCGGTGTCGAACTCCTACCTGTTCAACACGCTCTTCACGTTTTCCCGCGAGAGCGGCGGCCGCCTGTCCTGGTCGACCTACCTGCGCTTCGTCGCCTCGGGAACGGTGGGTCTCGCCGTCGAGGTGCTGAGCTTCCTCTTCGCAGTGCGCTACCTGCCGCTGGCGCTCGCCGCCATCGTGCCGATCGGCCTCGCCTTCGTCGCCAACTTCACCATGGCACGGATCTTCGTGTTTTCCTCGGGTGGCCGATAGACGCCATTCGGGTGGCCGACAGACGCCCTTGGGCAGCAAAGGCGGCCCACCCGTTCGCGGGGCTTTTCAAGGCACCGCGGATCGGCTGTTCTCGCCACGACCGATCCACCAGCGAGACCGCCGATGTCGTCGATCCCTTCCCGCCCCGTGCCGCGCCCGCGCAGCGACTTCCGCTGGTTCCTGCCGATCCAGACGCGCTGGTCCGACAACGACCAGTACGGTCACCTGAACAACGTCATCTACTATTCCTATTTCGACACGGCAGTGAACGTGTTCCTGATCGAAGAGGCCGGCATGCAGCCCCTCGCCAGCCCCTGGATGGGGCTCGTCATCGACACGCGCTGCTCATACTTCGCGCCGGCGGGCTATCCCGACGCGCTGGAGGCCGGCCTCACCTTCGGCGAGCGCGGCCGGTCGAGCCTGCGCTACGAGATCGGCATCTTCCTCAAGGGCGGCGAGGCGACCATCGCCCACGGCCATTTCGTCCATGTCTATGTGGATGCGCAGAACCGCCGGCCGATTCCGCTGCCTGAAAGCCTCGCCGCCGCCATCGCGCGCCTCGGCTGAGCTCTCCTTGCGACAGCCTGCCTTATTTGCGCTATGGATCGCCTCTACCGTTCCCCCAAATCGCTGATTCATGACACTTCGCACCTTCCCCCGGCTGTTCAGTGCCGCGCTCCTCGGCGCCGCGATGTCGCTCGTCTCCGGCCAGGCCGGGGCGCAGGCTCCCGTCATGGAGGCTCCTGCGGCAGCGCAACCGGCACCGGCAGCCCCTGTCCCCGCTCCCGCTGAGCCCGCGCCCGCGAGCCCGACGGCTCAGGCCCCGGCCGATGGCGCCCAGCCCGCCCGCGCGGCTCCGCCCGCCCGCCCCCGGCCGCCGCGCCCGCCTCCGCCGCCGCGGGTCACGGCCATCTCCTCCGACCCGCAGCCGACCTACGGTCCGCAGACCGTGGCGGCGACGCAGGCTGCGCTCGCGACCTATCGCCAGATCGCCCAGCGCGGCGGCTGGGGCACGCTGCCGACGAGCGTGAGACTGAACAAGGGCGCGCGCGGCGCAGCGGTCGTCCTGCTGAAGCAGCGCCTGGCCGCCGAGGGCGACCTCTCCCCCGCGCTCGTGACGGGCGATCTCTTCGACGACGCCACGATGCAGGCGGTGCAACGCTTCCAGCGCCGTGTCGGCCTGGTCGCCTCCGGGCTCGTCGCGGGTGCAACGATACGCCAGCTCAACATTCCGGCCGAAGCGCGGGTCAGGGCGCTGGAGAAGTCGCTCGAGCGGCTGGCCGACAGCCGCTTCGCCTTCGGCCAGCGCTACGTCATCGTCAACATTCCGGCCGCCGCGGCGGAAGCGATCGAGGGCGGCGTCGTCCGCCGCCGCCACGTCGTCATCGTGGGCAAGCAGGCGCACGCCTCGCCCATGGTCGAGACGCGGCTGACGGTGGTGAATTTCAACCCGACCTGGACAATCCCCACGTCGATCATCAAGCGCGATATCATTCCGCGCATGCGCCGCAATCCGGCAACCCTCGCCAACATGCGCGTGCGCATGCTCGACCGCTCGGGCAACGAGGTGAACCCTGCGACCATCGACTGGTCGACGGAACGCGCCGTGAACTACACGTTGCGGCAGGACTCCGGTGCCGGCAATTCGCTCGGACGCGTGCGAATCGACATGCCGAATACGGAGGCGGTGTTCATGCACGATACGCCGTCGCGCGGCCTGTTCCAGTCCGACAGCCGCTCGTTGTCGTCCGGCTGCGTGCGCGTCGCCGACGTCTCCGACTTCGTCACATGGCTGCTCGCCCCGCAGGGCTTCACCAAGGAGCAGGTCGTTCAGGGCATGACGCAGACGCAGCGCCGCGACGTACGTCTCACCCAGGCCGTTCCGGTCGCCTGGGTCTATCTCACGGGTTGGTCGGCGCCGGATGGCACCGTGCAGTTCCGCGACGACATCTATGGCTGGGATGCCCCGGGTGCGCCGCCGCAGCGCGTCGTCAGGCCGGCCGAGCGCCCGCCGCAGGCACCGGCGCAGATCGCACCGCAGGTGCAACAGGCTCCGCCGCCGCAGCCGAACTTCTTCGAGAGCATCTTCGGCGGACCGCGGGGCACGCCGTCGGCCGACGCCCGCTACTGAGCCGGCCATGCCGCTGGCGAACCGCGTCGATGCGTTCGGGGCGATCGCGGCGGTGCCGGAGCGCGGACTGTTCCTCGGCAACCGTGGCGGACGATTCCATCGTGACGACAAGACGATCGGGGTGAGGCAATGGGCCTCGCGGCAATGGATCTGCTGCGTGTTGTCGTTCAAGGGCCGGCGGCGGTTCCCCCTGATGGGCCGGGGTTACACCGAGCTCTTCTTCCTCGACGAGGTGACGGCGCTGGCCGCCGGCCATCGCCCCTGCTTCGAATGCCGGCGCGCCGATGCGACCAGCTTTGCCGCCGCCTGGGGACGGGCGCAAGGGCTGGCGAGACCACCAAGCGCTCCGGAGATGGATGCGGTGCTGCATGGCGAGCGGCTGGCGGGGCGGGAGAAGCGCATGTGGCGCACCGAGGCCGCCGGATTGCCGGACGGCACCATGATCGCGATCGGAGGCGAGGCTTTCGCCTTGCGCGGCGACGCCATGCTGCCCTGGTCCTTCGCCGGCTATTCCCCTGCCCTGCCACGGCCTGTGCGCGAGGTCGATGTGCTCGCGCCGCCATCGACCATCGCCGTGCTGCGCGAGGGTTTCGCACCGGTCTGGCATCCGACCGCTGACTGAAGAAGGCACTGCAGATCGCAAGTGCGTCCTTCGAGGCTCGCCACCGGACGATGCTGAAGCATCGCCCCGGGGCTCGCACCTCAGGATGAGGAGGTTAGTTTCCTGCGGGAAGGCGAACGCGCGAGGCATGTTCACGCACAATGCCAACCTCACCCTCCTCATCCTGAGGTGCGAGCAAAGCGAGCCTCGAAGGACGCACTTGGGTCGTGCAGGTGGCCTGGCCCAACCAACCACTCTCAGAACAGCCCCTCGATCAGCCCGTCGGCATTGACGTGGATCGCCTCTGCCGCAGGGAGTTTCGGCAAGCCCGGCATGGTCATGATCTCCCCGCAGATGGCGACGACGAAGCCGGCGCCGGCTGCGAGCCGCACCTCGCGCACCGGCACCGTATGGCCGATCGGCGCGCCGAGCAGGGTCGGGTCGGCAGAGAAGGAATATTGCGTCTTCGCCATGCA
>CAZEZD010000332.1:0-3716 GCA_964516115.1 uncultured Hyphomicrobiales bacterium | reverse complement strand
CAACAGGCGTCACGCCATGAGCCCCGCTTGTGGCGCCAATGCGGCGCTCGTTCTTCGCATGTCCCCGTGACTTAGCCGGGCGACGCGGCCGGGAGCAAGGGTAGCCCGGCGATTTGGCCCGTCAGTCCAGCGATTTCGCGTCGCGTCAGGCCTCGGCGCCGATGGCGGCGCCGGCCAGCAGGTGGGAAGGCGGCGCGAGGTCGGCGGCTCACCTCATGGCCCCTCAAAGCAGAAAGGCGGGCCTCGCGACCCGCCTCTTGCGAAACTTCATTGCCCGCTGCTTCACGCCTGCGGCTGCGGCTCCAGGCCGTCGTCGTTGGCCGGGCGACGACCCTTGCCGGCGGTCGGCACGGCCGAATGGCGCGGCTGGTTCTTGTCCGGCTCGGCGTCGCGCACCGGCGGCTTGCCGGCCAGCAGGTCCTTGATCTCGTCGCCCGACAGCGTCTCGTATTCGAGCAGCGCTTCCGCCACCTTGATGAACTGCTCGCGGTTCTCGGTGAGGATCTGCTTGGCAACCTCATAGCCTTCCTGCACGAGGCGCTTCACTTCCTTGTCGATCTTCTGGGCGGTCGATTCGGAGATGTTCTGCTGACGGCCCATCGACATGCCGAGGAAGACCTCTTCCTGGTTGTCGCCATAGGCGACCATGCCGAGTTCCTCGGAGAAGCCCATGCGGGTGACCATGGCGCGCGCCATCTTGGTCGCCTGGTCGATGTCGCCGACGGCGCCGGAGGTGACGTTCTCCTTGCCGAAGGTGATCTCCTCCGCCACGCGCCCGCCCATGGCGACCGCCAGGTGCGAGGTGTACTCCTTGTACTTCATCGAGTAGCGGTCGCCCTCGGGCAGGAACTTCACCATGCCGAGCGCGCGCCCGCGCGGGATGATCGTCGCCTTGTGGACGGGAAGACCCGCCGGCACGTTGAGGCCGACGACCGCGTGACCCGCCTCGTGATAGGCGGTCAGCTTCTTCTCTTCCTCGCTCATGGCCATGGACCGGCGCTCGGCGCCCATCATGACCTTGTCCTTGGCGTCCTCGAGGTCCGCCATGGTGACCATGCGCTTGCCGCGGCGGGCCGCCAGCAGGGCGCTCTCGTTGACGAGGTTCATCAGGTCCGCGCCAGAGAAGCCGGGCGTGCCGCGGGCGATGATCTTGAGATCGACGTCGGGCGCCAGCGGCACCTTGCGGGCATGGACCTTGAGGATCTTCTCGCGGCCGTTGACGTCCGGGTTCGGCACGACGATCTGGCGATCGAAACGACCGGGACGCAGCAGTGCCGGGTCGAGGACATCGGGGCGGTTGGTCGCCGCGATGATGATGACGCCCTCGTTCGGCTCGAAGCCGTCCATCTCGACGAGGAGCTGGTTCAACGTCTGCTCGCGCTCGTCATTGCCACCGCCGAGGCCGGCGCCGCGATGGCGGCCGACGGCGTCGATCTCGTCGATGAAGATGATGCAGGGGGCGTTCTTCTTCGCCTGCTCGAACATGTCGCGGACGCGGGATGCGCCGACGCCGACGAACATCTCGACGAAGTCCGAACCCGAAATAGTGAAGAACGGCACATTGGCTTCGCCGGCCACCGCCTTGGCGGTCAGCGTCTTGCCGGTACCGGGCGGGCCGACGAGCAGCACGCCGCGCGGGATGCGGCCGCCGAGCCGCTGGAACTTCTGCGGGTCGCGCAGGAACTCCACGATCTCCTGCAGGTCCTGCTTGGCCTCGTCGATGCCGGCGACGTCGTCGAAGGTGACGCGGCCGTGCGCCTCGGTTAGCAGCTTCGCCTTGGACTTGCCGAAGCCCATGGCCTTGCCGCCGGCGCCCTGGATCTGGCGCGACATGAAGATCCACAGGCCGATCAGCAGCAGAACCGGGAACCACTGGGCCAGCAGCGCCACGAACCACGGCACCTGCTCGCCCGGCGCGCGCGCCTGAACCTGGACGCCCTTTTCGACGAGGCGCTGGGTGAGGCCCGGGAACGGCGGGGCATAGGTCTGGAAGGTGCGCCCGTCGGTGTAGTGGCCGGTCAGTTCGGGACCCTGGATTGTGACGTCGCGCACCCGGCCGGCATCGGCCTCGGCAAGGAACTGCGAGAAGGGCAGGTCCGACGACCCGGCCCTTTGCTGCGGGCTCTGGAACAGCGTGAACAGCGCCAGCAACAGCAGGACGATGATCACCCACAGGGCGAGGTTGCGGAAATTGGAGTTCATCGCGTGTCCATCCCCAGGGTATCGCCGCGCGCGAGACGCCGAAATGGCGTCGCAGCCATGCTCATGCTCGTTGCGTCATGCGGCATAACCCGTACCGACCCAATGTAGGAGCGCCGCAGGGTCTTGCCAAGGAGCAGACGGAAACTCCGCGGTTGGCATGGTGACAACCGCACGGCGCGGTCAATTGTTTCCTAGTCCGGTTTACGGCCGGACGGGCGCGGCGGCTCCCGCGCCACAATGACGCGCCCGTCCGCCGTCACGCTGATCAGCGCCCCCTGAAGGGTGTGGCGCAGGGTTTCTCCTCCGGCGATCGCCATCAGAACAGCTCCCGCGAGCCCCTCCACCGCCTCCAGCCGCTCGCGGGCTCCCTCCGGCGACACCTCGGAAAGAACCCTGGACAGAAGCTGCTGGATCACGGCGAAGGGCTCGTTGAGCCAGGCGCTTCCGTCCAGAACGATCGTGCCGGGCACGATGGACGGGCGACGGCAGTTGTCCAATACGCCGCCCACCTGATGCGCCAGGGCCTCGTCCAGCATCCGCATCCTACCCGCGAGGATCGCCAGCCTCTGGGCATCGAGCCCCTCCCCGGCGAGCAGCGGCATCAGCCTGCGGATCCGGACGCGGGTATAGCGATCGTCGGCGTTGGACGGGTCGGCGACAGGTTCGAGCCCGGCCGCCGCGGCCGTGGCCGCGAGGCGCGTCTGCGGCACCCAGAGGAACGGCCGCAGGATGGCGATGCCGTGGCGTTCGCTCGTCGCCGCCATGCCCTTGAGGCCGAGCGGTCCCGACCCTCGAATGAGGCGCATCAGCACGGTTTCGGCCTGATCCTCGCGGTGATGGGCGGTGGCGATGGCGGTGGCGCCTGTGGCGCGGGCATGGTCGGCGAGCAGGCGGTAGCGCGCCTCGCGCGCCGCGTCCTGCAGGCCGGCGGCGGGTTTCTCCCCCACCCAGCGCAGGGTGGTGGCGGGCAGGTCGAGGCGCGCGGCGGCATCCATCACCATCGCGCATTCCCCGGCCGCTTCCGGCCTGAGACCATGATCGACACTCGCTACGGAGAGGGTCGGCCCCGCTTCGGTCAAGGAGCGCCAGCGGGCAAAGGCCGCCAGCATGCCGCAGGAATCGGGACCGCCGGAGACTGCGAGAAGGATGGCCGGCTGGTGGGAGAAGGGATCGAGAAGGTCGCGGACCTCGTCGTCGGCGAGGGGCTCTGCCGACTCGGCCTCAGCAGCTGGCACGACGCTGCTCGCTCACCACGGCCTGCTTGGTCGACGCGTTGGCGTTGGGGAACTTGCGGTTGAACTCAGCATAGGCGGCGCAGGCGGCCTCGCGCTCGCCGAGCGCATTCAGGGACTGGCCGAGACGCAGCAGGCTCGACGGCGCGCGACCGGCGCGCGGATAGTCGGTCGACACCTTGAGGAACTGTTCGGCTGCCTCGCGATACTGACGGCGCTGGTACATGGTCTCGCCGAGCTGGTGGGTGGCATCGCCCACCAGGCGGTCGCGCGGATGGTTCT
>CAZEZD010000331.1:3367-3730 GCA_964516115.1 uncultured Hyphomicrobiales bacterium | reverse complement strand
CGAAGGCCAGCGCCATGGTGAAGCAGCCGGCATGGGCGGCGGCGATCAGTTCTTCCGGATTGGTGCCCTTCTCGTTCTCGAAGCGGGTGGTGAAGGCATAGGCGGCGCCGTCGAGCACGCCGGACTGGGTGGTGAGCGTGCCTTTGCCGTCGCGGCCGGTGCCACGCCAGACGGCGCTTGCGGAACGATTCATGGTGTCCTCCTTCGGGGGATGGGCTCGGCGGGCGATGGATGCCCATCGGCCGCGTCCCATCATATGGGGTGACCGCGGGCTGCTGCGACCCCGTCCGATGGTTGCCCGTCCCGATCAAACCAGTGTGACGGAGGGATTGTTCCGGTCGGCGATGCCCAGGACGATCCGTC
>CAZEZD010000331.1:0-3357 GCA_964516115.1 uncultured Hyphomicrobiales bacterium | reverse complement strand
GGCCGATCAGGTCCCGCGCATCGGCCACAGCGGCGTCGAGATCGCCCCAGCCATTGCTCTGGATGGTGAGGATCGCGCGAGAGGTTGCGGGCGTGATGATGGAACGGGCGTCCTGCCGCCAGTTCCAGCGGCGGCACAGCACGTGGCTGGCGCCGGCATAGACCACCTCGCCCTCCTTCGGCGGGTCGTTGGGGTCTTCGCCCGCCTCCGCCGCCATGTCGATGAAGGTGTCTGAGGTCCTGGCGAAGCGGAAGGCGAAGGGGCCTGCGGCCTTGTCGAGGTCGTCGGCGCCGATGCAGGCGACGGCGGAAAGCGAGACGGCGTTGTAGGCGTCGACGAAGCCGTTGATGGCGGGCAGGGGGCGTTCGGCGAGGGCGTTCTTCATGAGCCGCTCGACCGAGCAGCGGTAGCTGGTCTTCCTGATGCCGAAGCCCTTGTAGGCGGCGCGCCAGGCGGCGATGCCCGGAATCTCGGAGAGTTCCCTGCCGCCCCACGCCGCGCGGGCCGTCGCCTCCCGTTCCGCGATGATGGCGGCGAGGGCGGCGGGCCGCTCGGCCGGGACGGTGATGTCCTCGCAGACGAGCACCGCGACCCGGAAATCCGGAAAGCGTTCGGTGAGTTCGGCAATGGTCAGGTCGACGGTCATGCGGCAGGCCTCCGGCGACAGCGGTAGCCGGGAGGGTGCGGCGCGGCAACCGGCTCCATCGAACGCCTGCCGGCCATCGCCGGACAGGGGTGCAGGCTGTAGTCTCCCGTCATGGATTCGCCGCAAGCCTCCGGGCAGGATGAGACATGACGACGCGCACAACCCTTCTCGCCCTGGCGGCCCTCATCGCCTTCCCCCTGGCCGCTGCAGCGCAGGCGCCTGCGCCGGGCCGCGGCGCCCCGCAGGGCGATCGCCTGAGGGGCGCCGACTTCGCCGGCTTCTGGGCGGCGCAGCCGGGTGGCCGCGCCGGCGTCGAGATCCGCGTGCAGGGCGCCCGCATCACCGCGCGCGAGCTTTTCAACACCCGTGCCGCCGGGCGCTGCGGCACGGAAGGGCGCGGGCGGCTGACCGGCTTCACCTCGCGGCTCAATTTCCGGGGACGCTGCTCCGACGGCAGCCGCACCTCGGAGACCTGGTGCTCGGTGACGCTGGAGACGCGCGACCGCATCTCGTCGCGCTGCGGCAACGGCCATACGACGACGCTGCACCGGGTGAGGGGCTGAAGGCCCGCGACAACCGCCTTTCGCCCGATCTCGCCAGACACCCTGTCCCGGTCTAGCCTCTCGCCCGATGCGGGCCTTGGGGCCTTCGATCCTGGAGCAGGAGCAGGTCATGCTGACGGGCGGATGCTATTGCGGCGCGGTGCGCTACGAGGTCGATGGCGAGCCGATGTTCCGGGGCCAGTGCCATTGCCGGGAATGCCAGACGATCGCCGGCGGCGCCGAGAACTACTTCATGGCCGTGCCGGTGGAGGGCTATCGCTATGTGAAGGGCGAGCCGGCGCGCTACACCCGCCCCGATCTCGAGAACCCCGTGACGCGCGAGTTCTGCGCCACCTGCGGCACGCATCTGGCCACCCTGAGCCCGCGCCGGAAGAACGCCGTGATCCTCAAGGTCGGCGGGCTGGACGATCCCTCCGTCTATGGCGGGCCGCAGGTCGTCTTCTACACCTCCGAGGCACAGCCGTTTCACCTCTTCCCCGAGGGCGTCCCGGCCTTCGAGAAGTTTCCGCCGCCGCGGTGAAGAAGGGGGCGGCGGCAGCCGGTCCACTATCGGTTGAAAGGTCGTGAAGGGCAGTGTCCTGCACAGAGCAACTGCGTCCTTCGAGGCTCGCTTCGCTCGCGCCTCAGGATGAGGCGGGTGGTGATCGGCATTGATGTCGAATGAAGCTCTTCCGCCGCGCTCCAACTGACCGGGTTGCAATGCGTGACCTTCCTCATCCTGAGGCGCGAGCGAAGCGAGCCTCGAAGGACGCACTTCCCGGGTGCAGGGCAGCACGCTTCGCGTCTCGAAGACCCGCCAGTTCACGGCGCGCTCGCGACAAGGGCGCCCGCGGGCGCCCTTGCTCGTTACATCCCCGGATAGTTCGGCCCGCCGCCGCCCTCCGGCGTCACCCAGTTGATGTTCTGGGCGGGGTCCTTGATGTCGCAGGTCTTGCAGTGGACGCAGTTCTGCGCGTTGATCACGAACTTCGGGTCGGTCTTCGCCTCGGGGGCGGCATAGACCACCTCATAGACGCCCGCCGGGCAGTAGAGCCGCGCCGGCTCGCCATATTTCGGCAGGTTCTCGCGGATCGGGATCGACGGATCCTTCAGCGTGAGGTGGACCGGCTGGTCCTCCTCGTGGTTGGTGTTCGAGATGAAGACGCTCGACAGCTTGTCGAAGGAGATGACGCCGTCGGGCTTGGGATAGACGATGGGCTTGACCTGATCGATCGGCTTCAGCGTGGCGAAATCCGCCTTGCCGTGCTTCAGCGTGCCGAAGGGCGAGACGCCGATCAGCGCGTTGATCCACATGTCGATGCCGCCGAGGACGACGCCGCCGATGGTGCCGAACTTCGACCAGAGCGGCTTGACGTTGCGGACCGTCCACAGATCCTTGCCGATGGCGCTGGAGCGCCAGGCGGCCTCGTAGGAGGCGAGTTCGTCATGGGCGCGGCCGGCCTTCAGCGCCTCCGCGAGGTGCTCGGCCGCCAGCATGCCGGAATGGACCGCGTTGTGCGATCCCTTGATGCGCGGCACGTTGACGAGGCCCGCCGCGCATCCGATCAGCGCGCCGCCGGCAAAAGAGAGCTTCGGCACCGACTGCCAGCCGCCCTCGGTGATGGCGCGCGCGCCATAGGAGATGCGCTTGCCGCCCTCCAGCACCGGGCGGACCAAGGGATGCTGTTTGAAGCGCTGGAACTCGTCGAAGGGGGAGAGCGTCGGGTTCTCGTAGTTCAGGTGAACCACGAAGCCGACGTAAACGAGGCTGTCCTCGGCGTGGTAGAGGAACGAGCCGCCGCCGGTCTTCATGTCGAGCGGCCAGCCGAAGGAATGCTGCACGAGTCCCGGCTTGTGCTTCTCGGGCGCCACCTGCCATAGTTCCTTGAGGCCGATGCCGAACTTCTGCGGCTCGCTGTCTTTCGCGAGGCCGAACCGGTCGATGAGCTTCTTGGCCAGCGATCCGCGCACGCCTTCGCCGATCAGCACGTATTTGCCGAGCAGCGCCATGCCGGGCGCATAATTCGGGCCGTGCGACCCGTCGCGCTCGACGCCCATGTCGCCCGTGACGACGCCGGTCACCGCGCCGTTCTCGTCATAGGTCAGGTCGGCCGCGGCGAACCCCGGATAGATTTCCGTCGTCACATCCGTCGCCTTCAGGCGCACGGC
>CAZEZD010000330.1:0-3768 GCA_964516115.1 uncultured Hyphomicrobiales bacterium | reverse complement strand
CCTCGAAAAGGATGCGCGTCACGGTGCCGGAGCGGGGCGCGACGATGTCGTTGAAAGTCTTCATCGCCTCGATCAGGCAAAGGCGCTCGCCTTCCTTGACGCTCTGGCCGACCTCGACGAGGGGCTTGGCGTCCGGCGAGGGGCGGCGATAGGCGGTGCCGACCATCGGCGAGGGCACCACGCCAGGATGCTTGCGCGGATCGTCCGAGGCGGCCGCAACCGGCGCCAGGGCCGCAGCAGCCGGTGCGGGCGCGGCGACCGGGGCAGGCGCATGGGCGAGAGGCGCCGCAACAGTCGCATGCACGGTGACCTGACGCGCGACGCGGATCTTCAGCGCCTCGAGCTCGATTTCGATCTCGGTGAGATCGGTGTCGGCCAGGACCTGCGCCAGTTCGCGGATCATCGCCGTATCGATTGCGGATTTGGCTCTGTTCATGGGGGCCTCGTGGGGCTTGGCGTGGCGGGGACCGCTCACGCCCTGGCCGGAAGCGCCGCGACGGCGGCGATGGCGAGCGCATAACCCATGGGACCGAGCCCCACGATGATGCCGCGCGCGACGGGTGACAGGAAGGAATGATGCCGGAACGCCTCGCGGGCGTGGACATTGGTGATGTGCACCTCGATCATCGGCACGCCGGTGCCGCGAACGGCATCGGCGAGGGCGAGAGAGGTGTGTGTGTAGGCGCCCGCGTTGAACACCACGCCCTTCAGCGTGTCCGCGGCATGGGCGCGACCCGCCTCGTGAATCCAGTCGACGAGGACGCCCTCGTGATTGGATTGACGGAAATCGGAGGTCAAACCGTGCTTGGCGGCCTCGTCGCGGCACAGCCCCTCCACATCGGCCAGCGTCGTCGATCCGTAGATCGCCGGCTCGCGGGTGCCGAGAAGGTTCAGATTGGGGCCGTTGAGGATGAGGACGGTGCTCATGCGCCGGGGTCTTGGATCCGTTTCAAGGGTCCGTGTCGCGATCAGGGTCCGCCGGACCACAGAATCGGCTGCGTCCCGTCAGGCCGGAAGACCTCACGGGCGCGCCCTTATAGGCGCATGCGCGCCGGAAGCAAAGAGACGGGTGTGGACGGCGGGAGTCGGCGTCTATTTCGGCCGCGCCAGCGCCGCTCCCGGCCAGAGCCTCTTCACCACGCGGGCGTATTGCGGTGGGTAGGGGATTTCGGCGCCGAGTTCCTCGGCCGCGTGCCAGCCCCAGCGTGGGTTGTCGAGCAGGCCGCGGCCGATGGCCACCATGTCGGCAGCACCGCCGGCGATGATGTCCTCGGCCTGTCGCGCCGTGTTGATCAGCCCGACGGCACGCGTCGCGATCCCCGACCCCGTCTTCACCGCCTCGGCGAAGGGCACCTGGTAGCCCGGCTTCACCTGCACGCGCACGCGCGGGGTGATGCCGCCCGACGACACGCAGACGAAGTCGAGGCCGACAGACTTCAGGTCGCTCGCCAGCGCCACGGCGTCCGCAACCTGCAGTCCGTCCTCCGTCCAGTCCTGGCCGGTGATCCGCGCGCCCAGGGCAATGGAGGCGGGCAGCGCCGCCTTCACGGCGGTAGCGATGGACAATGGCCAGGCGAAGCGGTTGTCACGGCTGCCACCGAACCCGTCGGTGCGGGTGTTGGAGAGCGGGCTCATGACGTTGTGCAGCAGGTATCCATGGGCCATGTGCAGTTCGACGGCGTCGAAACCGATGCGAACGGCTCGCTCCGCCGTCTGCACGAAGGCGGCCGCGATGCGCATCATGTCCTGACCGGTCATTTCGCGCGGCATGTGCCAGCCCTCGTCAAAGGGGATGGCGGAGGCCGCGACGGTCGGCCAGGGGTCGGCATTGTCCTTCAGCGCGAGCCCGCCCTCCCAGGGGCGCTCCGACGAAGCCTTGCGGCCGGCGTGGCCAATCTGGATGCCGAACTTCGTGCCGGGCAGGGCCACGGCACGCGCCGCGTCGAGCACGCGCTTCAGCGCCCGCTCGTTGGCATCGTTGTAGAGCCCGACGCAGCCATGGGTGATCCGTCCGAGACGCTCGACCGCCGTCGCCTCGACCACGACGAGGCCAGCCCCCGACATGGCGAGGCTCATCAGATGCTGGAGGTGCCAGTCGTTCATGCACCCGTCATCGGCCGAGTACTGGCACATCGGCGCCACGACGATCCGGTTCGGCAGGGTCACGGGGCCGATGGCGAAGGGAGAGAAGAGCTGGCTCATGAGGATCTCGTGAAAGGACAGGATGGCAGGGGACCCGGGCAGACGTGCCGCTGCAAGCACCTGGCGCGCAGGTCTCGTCTGCCAAGGCCCGACCAGCGCTTCGCATGGTGCGCATGAGCCCGGCGCAGGCCTCGGCGCATATCGCCGGTGGCGAATGTGAGCAAATGCGGCTAATGGAAGCGCCCGTTCTCCCGGCGGCCGGATCGGGAGACGTCTCACCTCCAGCCGGCGCCCCGGACGGAGAGGTCCTTCTCCGGTCCCGATGATAGCGCCGCCATGACCAGCACCACCCCCGACGTCCTGTCCAGCGGCGACCGTCTCGCAAGGCGCAACGCCTTCATCCTGGCCCTCGCCACCGCGCTGGCCGGCGCCAACACGACAGTGATGTTCGCCACCGGCGCCATCGTCGGCGCTCAGCTCGCCCCCGTCCGGTCGCTGGCGACCCTGCCGATCTCGATCTTCGTGGTGGGCCTTGCCGCGGCATCGCTGCCCGTCGGCATGCTGGTGCGCCGCTACGGCCGCCGCACGGCCTACCAGATCGCCACCGGCGCCGGCATGCTGACCGGCCTGTTCGGCTATCTCGGCGTCACCCTCGCCAGTTTTCCCATCTTCTGCCTCGCGACCTTCTCGGCCGGCTTCTACGCCTCGGCGGCGCAGAGCTATCGCTTTGCCGCCGCCGACACCGCCACCGATGCCTTCCGCCCCAAGGCGATCGCGTGGGTCATGACGGGCGGCGTCATCGCCGGCGTCGTCGGACCGCAGCTCGTCGTCTGGACCAAGGAGGCGCTGCCGCCGGTCCTCTTCGCCGGCACCTATATCGGCCAGGCCGTGGTGGCGCTGATTGCCGGCGTCATCATTTCCTTCATCGACATCCCGAAGCCGAAGGCGCCGCCCGCCGGCACCATCGCGCGACCGACCTCCGCCTATTTCCGAGACCGCGCCTTCGTCACCGCCGTCATCTGCGGCGCGGCGACCTACATGCTGATGAACTTCGTCATGACCGCAGCTCCGCTGGCCATGATCGGGTGCAACCACTCGATCGACGATGCCGCCTACGGCATCCAGTGGCACGTCATCGCGATGTATGCGCCGAGCTTCTTCACTGGCAGCCTCATCACGCGTTACGGCGCCCCGCGGGTCGTGGCGCTTGGGCTCGCGCTCACCGCGGTTTCTGCCGTCGTCGCGCTCCTCGGCATCACCGTGCCGCACTTCTACGCCGCTCTCATCTTGCTCGGGCTGGGGTGGAACTTCGGCTACATCGGCGCCAGCGCGATGGTGGCCGACACCGCCCGGCCCGAGGAGCGCACGCGCGTCCAGTCGGTCAACGATTTCTGCGTTTTCGGCGTGATGGCCATCGGCTCGTTCTCGTCCGGGCAGATCGTCACGACCTATGGCTGGGACATGGTCAACTGGGTGGTGTTCCCCATCGTCGCGATCGCCGCGGTCGCGCTGGCGATGGGCTCGCGCAAGAGGATCGCGACGGCCTGAGCGCCTTGTTGCCCGAAAAGGCGCGAAAAAGCGGCATGACCGTCTAAAGACCGAGCGCAACAGGGCACCCATCCGTTG
>CAZEZD010000329.1:2607-3771 GCA_964516115.1 uncultured Hyphomicrobiales bacterium | reverse complement strand
CACGCGCCAGCGCACCGACGATCTCGTCGAGGATGGCGTTGACGATGTTCTCGACGTCGCGCTGGTAGAGCTGGGGGTTCTGCTCGGCGATTTTCTGGACGAGTTCCGACTTGATCATGGCCATCACGCCCGCCCGGCGCGCTCCTGATTGAATTTATCAAAATCTATCATGGGCTTGGAGGCTGCCAGAGCGCCAGGAGCCCGTCAAGCGACGTTCGTTCGATCTGGGCGGCAAGGGCCGATCCGGCGATACGCTCGGCCCATTCCGTAAGGCCGACGGCCTCGGCGAGACCGCTGCCAGCCGCCCGCAGCCAGGACATGCTGCCGGCTGCGCGCGGCCGGTGCAACTGGACCCTCACGGTCGTGGGAACGCCGCGCGTCGCCAGCCACGCCCGGGCTTCCCGCTCGCCGCCGAGCTGGTCGACGAGCTTCAGGTCGCGCGCCCGGCGACCGACGAAGACGCGGCCGTCGGCGACGACGCGCAACTGGTCGTCGCTCAGCCCGCGGCGATCCTTCACGATGCGCTGGAACCAGTCGTAGCTGTCCGTGATGATCTCCCGCAGGGCCGCGATGGCCTCGGGGCTGGTCGGCTCGACGCCGCTGGGCATGGCCTTCAGCGGGGTCGAGCGGATGGCCTCGACCCGCACGCCGAGCGTCTCCAGAAGCTTCACCACGTTGGGAAACTGCGCGATGACGCCGATCGAGCCGGCGATGGAGGTCTCGCGCGACACGATGTGATCGGCGCCGATCGCGGCGATGTAGCCGCCCGACGCAGCCGTGCCCTCGACCACGGCGACCGTCGGCTTGGCCGCGGCGACCGTGCGGATGGCGGTGAACAGCGCCTCCGATCCAGTCACCGTGCCGCCGGGTGAATCGATGGTGACGATCAGCGCCCGGACGTTGCGGTTGCGGGCCAGCGCCTCGATGGTGCGCACGAGATTGGCGTTCTGGGTGATGACGCCGCGCACCTCGACCCGCGCCACATGCTGGAGCGGCGTCACCCAGCCGAACCGCTGGGCGCCGACCAGGCCGGCGACGCACAGGGCGACGATGACCGCGACGACGGACAAGACGCGCCAGAACGTCAGCTTGCGCCGAAGCAGGCGGCGATCCAGCACGGCATCGGTATCGAGTGGCATGGAACGAGGCTCCCAGTTGCAGCCG
>CAZEZD010000329.1:0-2597 GCA_964516115.1 uncultured Hyphomicrobiales bacterium | reverse complement strand
TGAGCGGGGCGTTCAGGTAGCCCCGACAGGGCCGCAGCGCAAGTCTCCTGCGGTGTCGCGGCAGGAACACCGGCGTCCGCGCGGTGCCCTGCGCAAGGGTGGTTCAGGGTCGCGTCAGCGCGTTCGACGATCCTTGCGGTCGATCGAGCGCTGGCGCAGAAGAACAATCACGCTGACGATCGCCACGCCGATGCCGCAGACGATGGCGGTCGGATAGAGCGCCGACATGGCGACGATGTAGCTCAGGGGTTCGCTGTCATAGTCGACGTCCAGCGCAGGCCTGCTGCGTCCGCCGAACTGGAACACGCCATCGAGCCAGGCAGTCCGGAGCTGAATGAAGCTGTAGATCGCGAGAACCAGGCCACCGCCGACACCGGCAATGGCTGTAGCGACCCTCGCCAGGGGACTGAGACGTCGCCGCTCGTCAGCATCTTTCATCGCATGGCCTTTCATCAGGGTCTTCCGCACGTCGCTGGAAGGCTCGTTTGAACGCGCACACCACCACCAGACTTGTTTGCAGATGCTAACACACCTCTACCGCATTGCTCCATCGATCTCGTTCAAAATCGCGCGTGCGGCAGCGAGCGGATCGGCCGCGGCGGTGATCGGGCGCCCCACGACCAGGCGGTCTGCTCCGCCACGGATGGCGTCGCCGGGCGTCACGATGCGCTTCTGGTCGCCCGCATCGGCGCCGGCCGGCCGGATGCCGGGGGTGACGAGTTCGACCCGCAGCGGGATGCCGATCGCCCTGAGGTTGGCGGTCTCGTGGGCCGAACAGACGATCCCGTCGACGCCGATGCCTGCGGCCTGCTGCGCCTTGGCCGGAACGAGGGTCGCGACCGTCCCCGCATAGCTCGCCTCGGCGCAGTCGAGGTCGTTCCATGAGGTCAGGATGGTGACGGCGAGGATCTTCAGGGCCGAGCCTGCACGACCCTGCACCGCCGCCCGCATCGTCTGCGGATAGGCGTGGACCGTCAGATATTGCGCGCCGGTGCGCACGATCGACTCGACGCCTTCGCGGACCGTGTTGTCGATGTCGTGCAGCTTCAGGTCGAAGAAGATGGTCTTGCCCGAGGCGGCGAGTTCGCGGCCGAAGGCGATCCCGTCCGAATAGCCCAGCCGGTAGCCGATCTTGTAGTGCGTGACCGTGTCGCCGAGCAGCGAGACGAGCCGTTCCGCCTCCCCGAGGCTGGACAGGTCAAGGGCGACGAAGAGCTTGTGACGGGCGTCGGATGGGGCGGCGGATGACATCAGGAGTAACTCCGGGCCTTATCGATGAGGGAGGCGCAGCAGGCGGTGAGCATGCCGCGAGTGCGCTCGTCCGTCAGGCGTCCGTCGTCGTCGAAGGCCTGGTGGGCGGCCGGCACGGCACAGCTTTCCGGGATGACCAGCGCGCCGCAGCCCAGTTCCAGCACCTGTCTGGAGGCGATCTGGGACCGCATCCCGCCGTAACCGCCGGGGGAGGCGGAGCCCAGAGCGAAAACGCGGTCGCGATAGGCGGAGAGCGGCTTCTCCCCAGCTTCCCTGACGCGGCTGACCCAGTCGATGGCATTCTTCAGAAGGGGCGTCATGCCGGCATTGTATTCGGGGCCGGCGATGAAGATGCCCTGATGGGCGCAGAACTGGCGCTTGAGCTTCAGGGCATTGTCCGGAATGCCGGTGCCCGCCTCGAGATCACCGTCGTAGAGCGGCAGGGAATAGTCGGCGAGTGAGATCAGCGAGACGTCAGCATCCATCCGCGCCAGTTCGCCAGCGGCGGCGGCGGCCAGCCGGGTGTTGAACGATCCCGAGCGGATGGAGCCCGAAAACACGAGGATTCGTATCATGACGCTGCTCCTGCCGACGATGCCGGGTTGTTCTAGGCCATCGCGGGCGGATGCGTAAACGTCAGGCGGCGGGACCCGGCTTGGCGGAGGCCTTCGCCGCTTCCTGGCTTTCCTCCGCCTGCCGGATGACCGCCATGCTCTCCTTCAGGTGGTCGAGCGAGCGGTTGCCGCTGGCGAATTCCCGGATCGCCACGATGAGCAGGGCCAGGATGAAGGGCACGATGAAATAATAGAGCCGGAACAGGATGAAGGCTGCCACCACCGCCTCGGCCGTGAAGCCGAGCGGCGGCAGCGCAACCAGCAGCGTCGCCTCGAAGGCGCCGGCGGCGCCGGGCGCGTGGGTGGCGAAGCCCAGCAGCATGGCCGAGCAGAAGATCACCGCCACCGCGACGAAGGGAGCCGGCGGGGCGTCCGGCATCGCCATGAGGAGGACGTAGAGGATCATCGCCGTGCAGGACAGGTCGACGATGCCGATGACCATCTGCAGGAAGGTGAGCTTGGCGCTCGGCAGATTGATCACCCAGGCGCCGGACCCGAACTGGCGCGGCACGGCGACGAAGATCAACCAGGCTACCAGCGCGGCGAGGATCAGTCCTCCGACGATCCTGACCGTGCCGCCGCCGATGCCGAAGGGGGCCACCACCGGCGTGACCACCCAGGGCTCCAGCACGAAGCCGAGGCCGAGCACGGTCGCGTTGCCGAGCCAGAAGGTCAGCCCGGCGATGAAGCAGATCTTCACCACCTGCGGTCCGGTGATCTTGTAGCGGGAAT
>CAZEZD010000328.1:1951-3791 GCA_964516115.1 uncultured Hyphomicrobiales bacterium | reverse complement strand
TGACTGCCAACCTGCGGCCCTTGAAGCCGCAAGGATGAGGAGAAGACGATGCCCGCGGTTCAGGAAACCGTCGAACAGGTCCGCGCGATCGACGTCGACCAGTACAAATACGGCTTCTCGACCGAGATCGAGATGGAACTGGCCCCCAAGGGCCTGTCCGAGGACATCGTTCGCTACATCTCGGCGCGCAAGAACGAGCCGGCCTGGATGCTGGAATGGCGCCTCGACGCCTATCGCCGCTGGCTGACCATGCGTGAGCCGGACTGGGCGCGCGTCGCCTATCCGAAGATCGACTTCCAGGACATGTATTATTACGCGGCGCCGAAATCGAACGCGGCGCCGAAGTCGCTGGACGAGATCGATCCGGCTATCCTGGAGACCTACAAGAAGCTGGGCATCCCGCTGCGCGAGCAGGAGATTCTCGCCGGCGTCGCGCCCGAGAACCGCATCGCTGTGGACGCGGTCTTCGACAGCGTGTCCGTGGTGACGACCTTCAAGGACGAACTCCGGAAGTCGGGGGTCATCTTCTGCTCGATCTCCGAGGCGCTGCACGAGCACCCGGAACTCGTGAAGCAGTATATCGGCTCGGTGGTCCCGACGACCGACAACTTCTACGCCACGCTGAATGCCGCAGTCTTCTCCGACGGGTCCTTCGTCTACATTCCGCCGGGCGTGCGCTGCCCGATGGAGTTGTCGACCTATTTCCGCATCAATGAGCAGAAGACCGGCCAGTTCGAGCGCACGCTGATCATCGCCGACAAGGGCTCCTATGTGAGCTATCTCGAAGGCTGCACGGCGCCGATGCGCGACGAGAACCAGCTGCACGCGGCCGTCGTTGAGCTGATCGCGCATGACGATGCCGAGATCAAGTACTCGACCGTCCAGAACTGGTATCCGGGCGACAGCGAGGGCAAGGGCGGCATCTACAATTTCGTCACCAAGCGCGGCGACTGCCGTGGCGACCGCTCGAAGATCTCTTGGACGCAGGTGGAGACGGGCTCGGCCATCACCTGGAAATATCCGAGCTGCATCCTGCGCGGCGACGACAGCCAGGGCGAGTTCTACTCGATCGCCGTGTCGAACGGCGCCCAGCAGGTCGATTCCGGCACCAAGATGATCCATCTGGGCAAGAACACCCGGTCGCGGATCATCTCCAAGGGCATCTCGGCCGGCCGCTCGCAGAACACCTATCGCGGCCTCGTCTCGGCCCATCGCCGCGCGACCAACGCCAAGAACTTCACCAACTGCGACTCGCTGCTGATCGGCGACAAGTGCGGCGCGCACACCGTGCCCTATATCGAGAGCAAGACGGCCTCGGCGGTCTTCGAACACGAGGCCACCACCTCGAAAGTGTCCGAGGACCAGATGTTCTACTGCATGCAGCGCGGGCTGACGCAGGAAGAGGCCGTTGCGCTTATCGTCAACGGCTTCGTCAAGGATGTGCTGCAGCAGTTGCCCATGGAATTCATGGTGGAGGCCCAGAAGCTGATCGCCATTTCGCTGGAGGGAAGCGTGGGTTGATGCACAATAGTCTGTAGCGTTGGTTGCGTGCGAGTTGGACGGTGACTGTCGATGGAGTGCGACATGATTCAATCGCAATCGAACAAAGACTTCAATGTGGCGCGTTTGGCATCAATATACCAACAGTGGCTCGCATTGATCCCTATCTTGATGGCCATGATTGAAAAGCATGCGCCGGACAAAGCCGTTCTGACCCACGATTATGATGAATTGGTTTTACATCATAAGGGTGATGCCCTGCGCATCTACCGCGACAAAGATTGCGTCTGGTTCAAGAACGTAGGGCATGTCCATTTGAAGGAAATCGATCCTGAAATCG
>CAZEZD010000328.1:0-1941 GCA_964516115.1 uncultured Hyphomicrobiales bacterium | reverse complement strand
GAAGAGCCCCTGGAGCATGCATACAAAATTGATGGATGGCAGGATGATCGAGAGAAGCAGGAAGACTTAGATTACCTTCTAAGCTGGCTGGTGCCTGAGGCGGTTCGCGATCAAGAAGCATGCTGGGCTGCACAATCGGCTGCCCGCGAAATTGAAGAAATGAGCAGACGCTCGTAGATGTCGGAGTCCAAAGTGCTCGAAATCAAGAATCTGACCGCCAAGCTTGCCGACGAGGACAAGCAGATCCTCAACGGCCTGAACCTCACCGTCGAGAAGGGCCAGGTCGCGGCCATCATGGGCCCCAACGGCTCCGGCAAGTCGACGCTCTCCTACGTGCTCGCCGGCCGCCAGGACTATGAGGTCACGGACGGCGAGGCGCTGCTCGACGGCGAGAACATCCTGGAGCTTGCGCCCGACGAGCGCGCCGCCAAGGGCCTGTTCCTCGCCTTCCAGTATCCGATCGAGATCCCCGGCGTCGGCCAGATGACCTTCCTCAAGGCCGCCATCAACGCCCAGCGCAAGAAGAACGGCCTCGACGAGATCGCGACGCCCGAGTTCATCAAGCTGGTCAACGCCAGGGCCAAGGAACTCGGCATCTCGCCTGACATGCTGCGGCGCTCGGTCAATGTCGGGTTCTCCGGCGGCGAGAAGAAGCGCAACGAGATCCTGCAGATGGCACTTCTCCAGCCGAAGCTCGCCATCCTCGACGAGACCGATTCCGGCCTCGACATCGACGCCCTGAAGATCGTCGCCGACGGCGTCAACGCCATGCGCTCGCCGGACCGCGGCTTTGTCGTCATCACGCACTACCAGCGCCTGCTCGACTACATCAAGCCGGACGTGGTCCACGTTTTGTCGGCCGGCCGCATCATCAAGTCCGGCGGTCCGGAGCTCGCCCACGAGCTCGAGGCCAAGGGCTATGCCGACATCGTCGGCAAGGCCGCGTGAGGCAGGCCATGAACGCCGTCACCCCCATCCGCACACCGGCCGAGCAGACGCTGATCGGCGCCTTCGCCACCCTCGCGCCCGCCTCTGCCGCGGTGCAGGACCTCCGTTCGGCCGGGTTTGCCCGCTTCGAGGCCACCGGCCTGCCGCATCGCCGCGTCGAGGACTGGAAGTACACCGACCTGCGCGCCATGATGCGCGAGTCGAGGCCGCTGGCCAGTGCGCCCGACGCCTCGGCGCTGCTCGGCGCCAAGGTCGCCATCGGCCGTCTGCCGCGCGTCGGCGGCAGCCGCATCGTCCTGGTCGACGGCTATCTCGCCCCGGACCTCGCCGATGGCGGGCCGCTGCCCGAGGGCGTCACCGTCTCAGGCCTCGCCGAAGCAGTGGCCCGGCGCCCCGAACTGGCGACGCTTCTCGCCGGTCAGCCGGCGGCGCGCGCCAATACCGCCTTCGCCCTCAACACCGCCTTCCTGACCGATGGCGTCCTCATCGAGATCGCCCCGGGCACCGCGGTCGCTCATGCGCTCGATCTCGTCTCGATCACGTCGGACGGAACGGCCTGTCTCGTCAACTCGCGCATCGTCGTTTTGGTGGGAGCGGGGGCTTCCGCCGGCATCGTCGAGACCCATGTCGGCCCGGCCGGCACGGATTACCAGAAGAACGTTGTGATGCAGGTGGTGGTGCGCGACGGCGCGACGCTGGAGCATGGCCGCCGCCAGATCGAGGGCGACCAGGCGCTGCACCTTTCGACGCTGGAAGCTGAGGTCGGCGCCGAGGCGCATTTCGATTCGCTGACGCTGACCACCGGCGCGGCCGTCTCGCGCAGCCAGCTCTTCGTGCGTTTTTCGGGAGAACGTTCCAACGTGACGCTGCGCGGCGTCTCCATGCTGAAGGGTCGCCAGCATGCGGACACCGCACTGGTCATGGACCATGCGACGCCCAACTGCGAGAGCCGCGAGACCTTCAAGCACATTCTCGACGGCGAGGCGCACGGCG
>CAZEZD010000327.1:0-3795 GCA_964516115.1 uncultured Hyphomicrobiales bacterium | reverse complement strand
ATTGATTCGGTCCGCCAGCGCGCCGACAAGATCGCCATCCTCGGCGCCCGGACCGCCCCGCTGATGGAAACGCTCGGCGGCCTCGCGATTTCGGCGGCCATCGTCTACGGCGCCTGGCGGGTCATTCACCAGGGTGTCGATGCCGGCTCGTTCTTCGCTTTCGTCACCGCGCTCCTGCTCGCCTATGACCCCGCCAAGCGTCTCGCCCGTCTCGGCGTCGAGGTGGAAAAGGGGCTGGTCGGCGTGCGGCTGATGTACGAACTGCTCGACACCGAGCCGACGCTCAAGGAGAAGCCTGACGCTGCCGCGCTGGCTGTGCGTGACGGCACCGTCGCCTTCGACGCCGTGACCTTCGGCTACCACAGCGAGGATCCGGTGATCCGGGACCTGTCCTTCATCGCGGCAGGGGGCAAGACCACGGCGCTGGTCGGCCCCTCGGGGGGCGGCAAGTCGACCATCATCTCGCTGGTACAGCGCTTCTTCGATGTGCGGGCAGGCGCTATCACGGTGGACGGCCAGGATGTGCGCGACGTCACCTTCGCCTCGCTGCGCGGCGCCATGGCCTTCGTCAGCCAGGATGTCTTTCTGTTCCAGGGTACGGTGCGCGAGAACATCGCCGTCGGCCGTCCGGGGGCGAGCGAGGCCGAGATCGTTGCGGCGGCGCGCGCCGCCTTTGCCCACGACTTCATCCTCGGTCTGCCCGAGGGCTACGAGACGCTGATCGGTGAGCACGGCCAGGGGCTGTCCGGCGGCCAGCGCCAGCGCGTGGCCATTGCCCGGGCCATCCTCAAGGACGCGCCGATCATGCTTCTGGACGAGGCGACCTCGGCACTCGATTCGGAGAGCGAGTTCGAGGTGCAGCGCGCCCTCGACCAGATGCTGGCGGGCCGCACCTCCATCGTCATCGCGCACCGCCTGTCGACGGTCATGCGGGCCGACAGGATCGTGGTGATCGAGGCCGGACGGGTGGTGGAGACGGGCACCCACGCCGAACTGATCGCCCGCAACGGGCTCTACGCCCACTATGTGTCGATCCAGTTCGGCGCGCGCGGCGCCGCCGCCGAGTAGGCCGAGCGGTAGGGGACAGGGTCCCCGTCAGTCGATCAGTTCCCACACCACCGTGACCGCCATCCGGAAGGTCTGGTCGCCGGTGGCGACGGGGACGGGCTCGGCCGAGGACGCAGACTGCGGTGCCATGCGGCGCAGCACGGGCGCGGGAGCAGCCCCGCCCTGCTCGCTGATCGTCATCACCCTGCCGAGGCGGGCGCCTGAGGACTGGGCCAGGATCTCGGCCTTGCGGCGGGCGTCGGCGACGGCGGCGACGCGGGCCTCGTCGACCTTCTTCGACCAGTCCGAGACAGTGAGTTGCAGGCCGTCGATCTGGTTGGCGCCGGCGGAGACCATGCGGTCGAGTACGTCGCCGAGTTTGCTCAGGTCGCGCACACGCACCTGCAGGCGGTGACCGGCCGTGTATCCGACGACCCGGGGCCGATTGCCGGCGGACTGGTAGTCGATGACCGGACGCAGCGAGAGCGCCGAGGTGATGATGTCGCGTTCGGCGATGCCGGTGGCACGCAGCGCCTCCTGGACCTGCCGCATGGTGCGCGAATTGCCGTCCATGGCCTCCCTGGCCGTCCGCGACTGGACCTGCGTGCCGCCGCCGATCATCGCCTCGTCGGGGGCGGCGGCTGCCTGTCCCTCGCCATGAACGGTGACCTGCCGGACCGCGGCCGGAACCTGGGCGGATGCGGGCGGAGCGAGGGCGAGGAGCACCCCCAGCGACAGCGCCATCAGCGAGACTGCCAAGGCCGCACGGCGGCCGGCATCCGCGCCCCGGACAACAATGGCCATCGCCTGCCCGGAACAGGGGCCCTCGATGGAACGGACGGACTTCGGCAGCGACATGTGTTCTCCCATGGGTTCGGGCGGGCGCGCATTGACGCCGCCGGACGGGGATGCGATCACCAGATGATGCCGCGACATGGGTTTCTTTGCAGCCATTTCGCGGCGCGCCGCGCCCGAGCGAGGGCCGGCACGGTGGGCCTGTAGCTCAATGGTTAGAGCCGGCGGCTCATAACCGCTTGGTTGCAGGTTCGAGTCCTGCCGGGCCCACCAAACGCGCTTCCTCAGTTTCCTGAACTCCGCCGCAGTGTTCGATTCCACTGAGGTGACCGGCCCGACGTCACGTTCTCGACCGATCGCGGTAGCCATCCCGCCCTGCGCCTGCCATGAACCCTGTCGGACATGTGCAACCCCTTGCGAGCCCGATGGCCAAGAACCGTTTCCCTGTCTGGCGGCTCATCCAGAGCGAGTTGGAGGCCGAGATCCGCTCGGGCCTGATCGGACCGGGCGACCAGTTGCCGTCCGAGAACGATCTCGCCGAGCGCTTTTCCGTCAACCGCCATACGGTGCGCACGGCGCTCGCGAACCTTGCAATCCTCGGACTGGTGCGCGCGCGCCGCGGCCGCGGCGTCTTCGTCGAGGACCGGCCGCCGGAGTACCGCATCACGCGCGACTCCAAATGGAGCGAGATCGAGCGCCAGATGAACGCCGCGCCGTCGGGCCGGCTGCTGGGGACGAGCGAGAGACCCGCGACCTCGGCCATCGCCGCCATGCTGGCGCTCGACGAGACCACGCCGATCCTGATGGTGGAGACGGTGCGTGGCGCCGCCCCGTCCCTGATCATCTACAGCTACCACATCTTCGCGCGCGACCGCTTCCACGGCATCGACCAGGCGGTGGCGCGGACCGGCAGTTTCACCGAGGCGCTGGCCGAATACGGCGTCGGGAGCTTCTTCCGCGCCTCGACCTGGATCGACTGCCGCATGCCGCGCCCGCGCGAGGCGGAAGCTCTTTCCATTCCGCTCGACGCGCCGGTGCTTGTCATGATGTACGTCGACAGCGACGCGGAGGGGCGGCCCCTGCTGTACGGCAATGCCGTCATCCCCAGCGGCAGCCTCGTGCTGCGCATCGACACGCTCTGACTGCGCTCTACCGCATCGCAGCAAGATCGTCGCGACCGTCACATCCCCGTTAACTTGTCGGCTTAAAGGCGACAAGTGAGCGCGCCATCCTGGCGGCGTCGGACGGGACATCATGGCCGGCATCTCGCTGCGGACCATCCGCAAGACGTTTCGCGACACCCCGGTCCTGCACGGCGTGTCGCTCGACATCGCCGATGGCGAATTCCTGACGCTGGTGGGTCCTTCGGGCTGCGGAAAGACCACGCTCCTGCGCATCATCGCGGGTCTCGAGACCCAGGACGAGGGCGACGTCTTCATCGGTCCGACCATGGTCGATGACCTGCCGCCGAAGGCGCGCGACGTCGCCATGGTGTTCCAGTCCTACGCGCTCTATCCCTACATGACGGTGGCCGAGAATATCGGCCTGCCGCTGGAGATGCGCCGGCTGTCCATGTTGCAGCGGCTGCCGATCATCGGCGGGCTCATGCCCGGAGCCCGGGCCGGGCGCACCGACATCGCCGCGGACGTCAAGGCCGTCGCCGAGGGGCTCGGCATCGGCCATCTCCTCGCGCGCAAGCCGGCGCAGCTCTCCGGCGGCCAGCGCCAGCGCGTGGCGCTCGCCCGCGCCATGGTGCGGCGGCCCAAGGCCTTCCTCATGGACGAGCCGCTGTCGAACCTCGACGCCAAGATGCGTGTGCAGGCGCGCACCGAAATATCCGAGCTTCACCGCACGCTCGGCTCGACCTTCGTCTATGTCACCCACGATCAGGTCGAGGCGATGACCATGTCGGACCGCGTGGCCGTCATGATGGGCGGCCATCTGCTGCAGGTG
>CAZEZD010000326.1:0-3805 GCA_964516115.1 uncultured Hyphomicrobiales bacterium | reverse complement strand
TGGTCTATAAGCACGCCATATCGACGATCATGCCCGGCGCCCCGGTCCAGCTGTTCGAACCGCAGGACGGAGACGACAAGGGCTGATCTCAACCTTGAGGCCCTTTTTTTTGGACATTCGCCGTCCCGACATCGTTAGCACCATCCATCACGACAGTGGCGACGAGCCGCAAGGCGAACCGACGCGCGTCGTCGTCGTCGTGCCCATCATCACGCGGCGAGGCGAGGGGGCCGAGGGACCCTCTCGCTCGGGCGATGCCAGGCGCGATGAGGCGGTTGGACTGGCGGCGGCCATCGATCTCGAGGTCATGGAGACCGTCACGGTCGGCCTCAACCAGCCGCGGCCGGCGACGCTCATCGGCAAGGGCAAGGTGGAGGAGATCGCGGGACTGGTGGCGGCCCACGAGGCCGGCCTCGTCTTCGTCGATGCGGCCCTGTCGCCGGTGCAGCAGCGCAACCTCGAAAAGGCGTGGAAGGCCAAAGTCGTCGATCGTACCGGCCTCATTCTCGAGATCTTCGGCCGGCGCGCGCGCACGAAAGAGGGCGGCCTGCAGGTTGAACTCGCCCATCTCAGCTACCAGAAGAGCCGTCTGGTGCGGTCCTGGACCCACCTTGAGCGCCAGCGCGGCGGCTTCGGCTTCCTCGGCGGCCCCGGCGAGACGCAGATCGAGGCCGACCGCCGGATGATCCAGGAGCGGATCATGCGGATCGAGCGCGAACTCGAACAGGTGACGCGCACCCGCCGCCTGCACCGCGAGAGCCGCCGGCGCGTGCCCTATCCGATCATCGCGCTGGTCGGCTACACCAATGCCGGCAAGTCGACGCTGTTCAACGCCCTGACCACGGGCGGCGTCCTGGCGCAGGACCTGCTCTTCGCCACCCTCGACCCGACACTCCGGCAGATGCGCCTGCCGCATGGCACCAAGGCGATCCTGTCCGACACCGTCGGCTTCATCTCCGACCTGCCGACCATGCTGGTCGCCGCATTCCGGGCGACCCTGGAAGAGGTCATCGAGGCGGACGTCATCCTGCACGTGCGGGACGTCAGCCACGGCGACACGGAAGCTCAAGCTGCCGATGTGGCGGCCATCCTTGCCGATCTCGGCATCGATCCGGTCAGCCGCACGATCATCGAGGTCTGGAACAAGGTCGACCTCCTGGACGAGCCGGCCCGCGAGGCCGCGCGTAACCGCGCGGCACGCCACGACGAGGCGCATCGGCCCTATTTCGTCTCTGCCGTGACGGGTGAGGGGCTGCCCGAACTTCTCGGCGCCATCGAGGACCGCCTGCGGGCGGAACATGAGCGCCTGACCGTGACGGTGCCGGCGGCCGATGGCGGCACGCTGCACTGGATCCACGAGAACGCCGAGGTCGAGGCGCGCGAGGCGCTGCAGAGCGGCGAGACCCGCGTCACCCTGCGCATCGCGCCGGCCAAGCGCGACCAACTCGAGCGCCGGCTGCCGAAGGCCGGCTGACGCGCCTCAGGTTGCGCCGTCACGCTCGCGGCGCTTGGCCTCATTCCAGAGCGCGTCCATTTCCTCGAGCGACGCATCGGCCGGCCCGCGCCCTTCCACTGCCAGCGCCGCCTCGATGGCGGCGAAGCGCCGCTCGAACTTGGCGTTGGTGCCGCGCAGCGCGTCTTCCGGATCGACGTCGAGGTGTCGCGCCAGATTGACCGCGGCGAAGAGGAGGTCGCCGACCTCGCCGGCGATGTCCGCCTGCGAGGCGCCGTTGCGGCGGGCCTCGACGATCTCCTGCGCCTCCTCGACGATCTTGGCGAGCACGGCGTCGACATCGTTCCAGTCGAAGCCGACCTTGCCGGCCCTGGACTGCAGCTTGAGAGCCCGGGTCAGGGCGGGAAGGGCGGTCGGAACCCCTGCCAGCAGCACCCCGCCGGCAGGCTCAGCCGGCAGGCCCAGCCGTGCGCGTTCGGCCACCCGCGCCTGCTTCTCCCCAGCCTTGATCCGGTCCCACAGGCCCTTGACCGCCTCCGGGCTCATGTCGCGGTCGCCGCCGAAGACATGGGGATGGCGCCGGATGAGCTTCCCCGTGATGGCACGGACCACATCTGGAAAGGCGAAGAGCCCTCGTTCCTCGGCCATCCGGGCGTGGAAGACGACCTGCAGAAGCAGGTCCCCGAGTTCGTCCTTCAGGTCGGTGAAATCCTCGCGCTGGATCGCGTCCGCCACTTCATAGGCTTCCTCGATGGTAAATGGCGCGATTGTCGCGAAGGTCTGGACGAGATCCCAGGGACAGCCGCGCCCGGGCGTCCGCAGCCACGCCATGATCTCGACGAGACGCGCGATGTCATCGGACGGTTCGATGGATGGAGGTGCTGGATCTGTCGTCGTCATCTGTCACTCTGCGCTCACCGCCGTCGGGCAAGGCAAGAGGCGGGGGCCGTCAATCCACAGCTTGAGTCACGTCGGACGACTGCCGACATCGACGGGGATGGCCGGGACAGGGACAGCGATATCCTCAGGAGCCATCCGGCGTGATTCGCATAAGACATATTATGGAATATAAAGATCCGCACAAATGCGGGAGGATTGGGGTCAGGCGATATCCAGCACCATGCCGTCATAGGCCGGAACGACGCCATCCGGCAGGCGCGTCGCGATCGTCCGGTAGTCGATGTCCGAATGAAGGTTGGTCAGCACGGCCCGCCGTGGCTGGAAGCGGGCGATGACGGCCAGTGCCTCATCGACCGACAGGTGCGTCGGGTGGCGCGTGTAGCGCAGCGCGTCGAGGATGAAGATGTCCGCGTCGCGAAAGTGCCGCTCCGATAAATCCGGAAGCTCACTGATATCGGGACAATAGATGACATTCTTGAACCGGAATGCGAAGGCGCGGTAGCCGGCGCCGTGCATGACCGGTATCGGCATGAAGCTCAGATCGCCGCCGGGTCCGTGGATGACGATCGCCTCGTGCGGCGCGAAGAGATGCAGGTCAACAATGGGCGGATAGTCGCTGCCGGACGGCGAGGCAAAGCAATAGCCGAACCGCTCGCCGAGCGTGCCGGACGTGATCTCGTCGGCATGGATGGCGATGCGTCGGCGCATAGTCAGCACCAGCGGCCTCAGGTCGTCGATGCCATGGGTATGGTCTGCATGGTCGTGGGTGTACAGCACGGCATCGAGCCGCGTCACGCCGGCGTCCAGAAGCTGCTCGCGCACGTCCGGGCCGGTGTCGATCAGGACTGTGGTGACGCCTTCGGGCCCGGGCTGCTCGACCAGCAGCGCACAGCGGCGGCGCCGGTTGCGCGGCTCGGCGGGATCGCAGGCGCCCCAGCCCTGGCCCACACGCGGCACGCCGCCCGACGAGCCGCAGCCGAGGATGGTGACCTTCAGCGCCATCGCATGGCTCAGGCCGACAGGTGCCGGCCGGGATCGGCCTTGGCGAAGAGCCGGTAGAAATTCTCGGTCGTCTGGCGCGCCATCGCGTCCGGCGTCACGCTGCGGGCCTCGGCGATGATGCGACCTGTTTCCACCACATAGGACGGTTCATTGGTCTTGCCGCGGAACTTGCCCGGCGCGAGATAGGGCGCGTCGGTCTCCACGAGGATGCGGTCAGCCGGCAGCTCGGCCGCCAGTTCGCGCAGATTGGCGGCGCTCCTGTAGGTGGCGATGCCGGAAAATGACACGTAGAGCCCGAGCTCGACGCCTGTCAGCGCCAACTCCCGCGAGCCCGTGAAGCAGTGGAGAACGGCCTTGAAGGCCCCCTTCCCCATTTCCTCGGTCAGGATGGCGGCGACCTTGTCGTCGGCCTCGCGCGCATGGATCACCAGCGGCAGGCCGGAGGTGCGC
>CAZEZD010000325.1:0-3810 GCA_964516115.1 uncultured Hyphomicrobiales bacterium | reverse complement strand
CGCTGGCCCCGACCAAGGTCGGCGGCACCAAGGCGCCGATCTTCCCGAAGCCCGCTTGGCCCACGGCCTGATCGGACGCATACGGCCCGCCGCCTGCGCGGCGGGCCGACTTCCGGAGACGCTGAATGTTCCTCGTCGACGTCATCCTGTCGGGCCTGATCCTCGGCGGCATCTATGCGCTGATCGCCATGGGGCTGTCGCTCCAGTACGGCGTCGCTCGGATCATGAACCTCGCCTATGGCGAGTTCACCATCGCCGCCTCGTTCCTTGCCTATGTCCTGTTCACGGTGGCCGGCGTCAGCCCGATCCTGTCGCTGGCGGTGGCGATGCCGCTCTCCTTCGCCCTCAACTGGGGCATCTACCGTGTGCTGATGACGCCGCTGGTCCGCCGCGCCAAGTCGCCGGGATCGCTGGAGGTGGATTCCATCCTCGCCACCTTCGGCCTGCTCTTTGTCGTGCAGGGCATCCTGCTGGTCGTCTTCGGCGGCTCCTATGTCAGCTATTCCTACCTCGCCGTGCCCGTGCAGATCATCGGCTCGACGGTGGCGCTGAACCGCCTGCTGGCGGCAGGCCTCGCGGTGGCCATCGCGCTGGCGCTCACGGCCTTCCTCATGCGCACCCGCATCGGCACCGCCATCCGCGCCGTCTCGGTCAATCCGGCCGCTGCTCCCCTGGTCGGCATCGACACGACGGCCTATGCCGCCTTCGCCTTCGGCCTCGGCGGCGCGCTGGTCGCCGCCTCGGGCGTCCTTGTCTCGATGTTCTTCACCTTCAACGCGGCGATGGGCGTCGTCTTCACCATGAAGGCGCTGATCGTCGTCATCATGGGCGGCGTCGGCAACATCTTCGGGGCGCTGATCGCCGGCCTGATCCTCGGCCTCGCGGAATCGCTCACCGCCGCCTTCCTTGACGGCGGCCTGACGCTGGCCGTCAACTTCGCCCTGTTCCTCGTCATCCTGCTGGTCAAGCCCACCGGCCTGTTCGGAAAGGCCGCCAGATGATGCGAAAGGACATGACCCTGAAAGACTGGACCCTGCCGATCGTCGTTCTGGCCTGCGCCGCGATTCTCGCGCCGCTGCCCGTCGTCGCCGGCTCCTACTGGATGGCGCTCATCGTCAACATCCTGATGTATGCGACGCTCGCCACCGCCTGGGCACTGTTCTCCGGCCCGACCCACTACGTGTCCCTCGCCACCGCCGCCTTCTTCGGGCTCGGCGCCTACACCATGGCCTTCCTCGGCGAGAAGCTGCCGCTGGCTCTGGTCTACCCGGTGGCGGCGCTGATCGGAGCGGTAGTGGCAACCGTCGTCGGCCTGTCGACGTTGCGCCTGTCGGGGGTCTATTTCGTCATCTTCACCTTCGGCCTTGCGGAACTCGTCCGCCAGCTCGTCACCTGGGGCGAGGCGAAGTTCGGCGGCACCGTCGGCCGCTTCGTCTTCATCGATATCACGCAGCAGGGCATCTACTGGATGCTGCTGGGGCTGCTGGCGCTGATCCTCCTCACCGGCTTCGCCATCCAGCGCTCGCGGCTCGGCTGGGCGCTGAGGGCCATCGGCGAGGACGAGACGGTTGCCCGCCACGCCGGCGTCGACACCACGGTGTCAAAGGTTGCCGTCTTCGTCGTCTCGGCCACCTTCATGACCGTCGTCGGGGCGATCATGGCGCCCCGCTGGACCTATATCGACCCCTCCATCGCCTTCAATCCGATCCTCTCCTTCCAGGTGCTGATCATGGCGCTGCTCGGCGGCGCGGCGCGGCTCTACGGGCCAATCCTCGGCGTCGTGCCGCTCGCCATCCTGTTCGAGATCCTGCAGGCGAACTTCCCCAACTACTTCTCCATCCTGCTCGGCCTCTCCTTCCTGGTGATCGTCTATTTCGTGCCGAACGGCATCGTCGGCCTTCTCGACCAGGGGCGCGGGGTTATCGCCAGGGCGACGCGCCGCCGTCCCCATCCGGCGGAGTAGAGCCATGCAGCCGCTGATCGAACTCCACGGCGTCTCCAAGAGCTTCGGCGGCCTCAGGGCCGTCGACGGGCTGACCGCCAGCATCCGCCGCGGTGAGGTGGTCGGTCTCGTCGGGCCGAACGGCTCCGGCAAGACGACGGCTCTCAACCTCATTACCGGCAACCTCACCGCCGATGCCGGCGCCATCGTCTTCGAGGGCCAGAACATCGAACGGGCGGCGGCCCACCGCATCACCCGCGCCGGCATTGCCCGCACCTTCCAGCTCGTGCGCGTCATGCCGACCATGACGCTGGCCGAGAACGTCGCCATCGGCGCCATGTTCGGGGCGAGGGCCTGCGGCCCGGCGGAGGCGCAGGAGCGCGCCCTGCCGCTGCTCGCCCGCGTCGGCCTTGCCGCCCGCGCCGACGAGCGCGCCGCGAGCCTCACCTATATCGACCAGAAGCGGCTGGAACTTGCCCGCGCGCTCGCGGCGCACCCGCAGCTCCTGCTGCTCGACGAATGGCTCGCCGGCCTCAACCCGACGGAGCTGAAGGAGGGCATCACCCTGATCGCCTCGCTCGCCCGCGACGGGCTGACCATCGTCATGGTCGAGCATGTGATGGACGCGATCCGGGCGCTCTGCACCCGCTGCATCGTCATGAATGCCGGCGCCAAGATCGCGGAAGGGTCGCCGGCGGAAGCGCTCGCCGACCCCGGCGTCATCAAGGCCTATCTCGGAGACGACGATGCTTGATGTCGCCCGCCTCTCCGCCTCATACGGCCCGCACCGGGCGGTCGACGACGTGGCGCTGCATGTCGGCCGCGGCGAGACGGTCGCCATCCTCGGGGCCAACGGCGCCGGCAAGACGACGCTCCTGAAGACCCTCGCCGGGCTGATGCCCGCTGGGCAGGGGACTTCGATCACCTTCGAAGGGCTGCCGCTGCGCACCGCCGATGCGCACCGCATCGTCGAGCAGGGCATCGCCCTCGTCCCCGAGGGGCGCGGCATCTTCGGCGACCTCACCGTGCGCGAGAACCTCATGCTCGGCGCCTTCCCGAAGCGCGCCCGCGCCCATGAGGCGGCCAGCCTCGACGACGTGCTGACGCTGTTCCCCCGCCTCGCCGAGCGGCTGTCGCAGCAGGTGCGCACCATGTCGGGCGGCGAGCAGCAGATGGTGGCGATCGGCCGGGCGCTGATGAGCCGGCCGAACCTCCTGATGCTGGACGAGCCCTCGCTCGGCCTGTCGCCGGTGATGACCGGCGAGCTCTTCAAGGGCCTCGCCGCCATCAAGGCGCGCGGCATGGCGATCCTCATCGTCGAGCAGAATGCGAGGCGGTGCCTGAAGCTCGCCGACCGCGCCTATCTCATCGCCAACGGACGCATCGTCGGCGAGGGCCTGGCGAGCGACCTCGCCAATGATCCCAAGGTCGCCGCCGCCTATCTCGGCGGCGCCGTTCCGGCCAATGACGACGGGTCGGATGTCGCCCCGCCGCCGCTCTTCTCGCCGCCGCCACTGCCGGCCAGCGGCGAGGCGCCCCTCCATCCCCCGGCCTTTGTAGCCGCATCTGTTCCCGTGTCCCCGGAGAGTCCCATGAAGCACGTCAACCTGATGATCGATGCCCGCGAGATGGGCGCCGCCGACGGCCGCACCTTTGACCGGATCGACCCCGTCACCGGCGAGGTCGCGACCCGCGCTGCCGCCGCGACCGTGTCGGATGCCGTGGCCGCGGTCGATGCGGCCGCCGCCGCCTTCCCGGCCTGGTCGGCGCTCGGCCCCAACGAGCGCCGCGCCAAGCTCAATGCCGCCGCCGACCTTATGCAGCAGCGCGCCGAGGATTTCGCTAGCGCCATGATGACCGAGACCGGC
>CAZEZD010000324.1:0-3812 GCA_964516115.1 uncultured Hyphomicrobiales bacterium | reverse complement strand
CCGCTCGACATGCTGCTGGCGCTGGCCCGCACGCAGAAGGTGGATCTGTCGAAGATCTCGATCTTGGCGCTCGCCGACCAGTATCTCGGCTTCATCGAGGAGGCGCGGAAGATGCGTCTCGAACTGGCGGCCGACTATCTCGTCATGGCCGCCTGGCTCGCCTACCTGAAGTCGCGGCTGCTCCTGCCCGAACCGGGCAAGGGCGAGGAGCCGTCCGGCTCCGAACTCGCCGAGGTTCTGGCCTTCCGATTGCAGCGGCTGCAGGCCATGCGGGACGCGTCCGCCAAGCTGATGACCCGCCACAGGCTCGGCCGCGATGTCTTCGGTCGCGGTGATCCCGAACCCATCGTGGCCCTGGCCGCCCGCACCTGGGATGCCTCGCTCTATGATCTCCTGACCGCCTATGCGCAGCAGCGGCAGAAGCTGGCCCTGTCCCATGTCCGCATGGAGCACCGGACCGTCTGGTCGCTGGCCGAGGCGCGCGAACTCCTCGAGCGGCTCGTCGGCAGCGCGAGCGACTGGACACCCCTCGACGCGTTCCTGCTCGACTATCTCGTCACCGAGGACAAGCGGGCGACCGTCTTGGCGTCGAGCTTCGCCTCGACCCTCGAACTCGTGCGCGAGGGGGTGCTCGAGGTGCAGCAAGACCGGCCGCTCGGAACCCTGTACATGCGCCGGCGCAAGCCCGATCCGGCTTCCCAGCCGCCGGAGACGTGATAGAAGCCGCGCATGAGCCATGACAACGACAGCGACGACGGTGGCGCCCAATTGCGCCTCGGCGCGCCCGTAGGCGTCGTCGAGGGACCGGTGGAGCAGTTGCGCATCGTCGAGGCGCTGCTCTTCGCCGCTGCCAGTCCGCTCGACGAGGCGGCCATCGCCGAGAGGCTTCCGCGTGGCGCCGATCTGAAGCTGCTGCTGGCCACGCTGCAGGCCTTCTACGCCCCACGTGGCGTCAATCTGGTCCGGGTCGCCGGCAAATGGGCCTTCCGCACCGCCGAGGACCTCAGCTTCCTTCTGCATCGGGAGACGACCGAGGAGCGCAAGCTCTCGCGTGCCGCCCTCGAGACGCTCGCCATCATCGCCTATCACCAACCGGTGACGCGCGCCGAGATCGAGGAGATCCGCGGCGTGACGGTGGCCAAGGGCACGATCGACCTGCTCATGGAGACCGGCTGGGTGCGCATCCGTGGTCGCCGCAAGGTGCCCGGCCGCCCGGTTACCTTTGGAACCACACCGGCCTTCCTCGAGCATTTCGGCCTCGAGGCGATCGGCGACCTTCCGGGCCTCGACGACCTCAAGGCCGCCGGCATGCTGGACGGGCGTCTGCCGCCGGGCTTCCGCATTCCCGTCCCCAATGACGATCTGGCGCTCAGGGACGACGAGGAGCCGGACGATGGCGCCGAACTCGACCTGATGCTGTCGCCCCGCGCCGACGGGGACGGGGCATGAGCCGTTCGCTGATGGATACCGTGACGCGCTGGGGACGGCGCGGCACGGCCGGAACGTCGATCGCCTCGTCGCTGACTTTCGAGGAGGTGGTCCATGGCTACGGCCATGTCCGGGCGCTGGCGGGAATCTCGCTCACGGTGGCTCCGGGAGAGATCCTCTGCCTGCTCGGCCCGTCTGGCTGCGGCAAGACGACGCTGCTGCGCGTCGCGTCCGGGATCGAGAAGCCGCTGTCCGGCCGCGTGCTTATCGATGACCGCGAGGTGGCAGGTCCCGCCGCCTTCGTCCCGCCCGAGCGCCGGGGCATCGGCCTCGTGTTTCAGGACTTCGCGCTGTTCCCGCACCTGACAAACCTCGCCAACGTGATGTTCGGGCTCCGCGCGCTCCCCAGGACGGAGGCCGAGAACACTGCGCGCCTCGCCCTCAGTCGCGTCGGGCTGGCCGACCATGCGCTGGACTATCCGCACACCCTGTCCGGCGGGGAGCAGCAGCGGGTGGCGCTCGCCCGCGCCATTGCGCCTCGCCCGGGCATCCTGCTGATGGACGAACCGTTCTCGGGGCTCGACAGTCGACTGCGGGACACCATCCGCGAGGAAACCCTTGCGGTCATGCGCGAAACCCGCGCCACCTGCATTGTCGTCACCCACGATCCGGAGGAGGCCATGCGGATGGCCGACCGCATCGTGCTGATGCGCGAGGGGCGGATCGCGCAGATCGGCACGCCGCTCGACCTCTACAGGGCTCCCGCCGATCTTGATACCGCGCGGTTCTTTTCCGACGTCAACGAAGTGCCCGGTGTGATCCGGGGCGGGCGCATCATCACTCCGGTGGGCTATTTCGACGCACCGGGTCTGGCCGAGGGGACGCAGGCCGTCGCAGCCATCCGGCCGCAATCGTTGCTGCCGAAGCCGGCGGGCATGTGCATCCCCGGCCGCCTCGTGGCGCGCCGGTTCCTCGGGGAGGTGGAACTCCTCGAGATCGTCGTGCAGGGACTCGATGCTCCGCTCAAGGCGCGGGTGCGCTCAGCCGAAGGGCTCAATCCCGGCCGCGACATCGGCGTTGACGTTACCGCGGCGGAGGTTCTTGTTTTTGCCGCACCCGCCGCATAGTTTCCGAAGCGAACGGTCGATCCAGGACCGCAGGAATAATCAGGCGCCGGCCCCTCGGGGTGTGAGGCGCCAAACGGTCAAGGAGTGAATCATGGGTACGTTTAGCGCCTGGCACTGGATTCTGGTCGCCATCGTGGTGCTGCTGCTGTTCGGGCGCGGCAAGATCTCCGAGTTCATGGGCGATGCCGCCAAGGGCATCAAGGCCTTCAAGAAGGGCCTGGCCGAAGAGGACAAGCCGGAAACGGCGACGGTGACGCCGGCATCGACCATCGATCATCAGCCGGCTGCAACGTCGGCTCCCGCCCAGCCGACTCCTTCGACGACGGCGACCACGCCCGAGCAGACGTCCGCCTCGGCGCCCAAGGTCGGTTGAGCAGCGAAGTCGGCCGCGGCGCCGGGTCCGCAGCTATGGGGAGCCGGCGCTTGCGCGCGGGCGGTGAATGGCCATGTTTGATCTGAGCTGGGGCGAAATCGCGTTGATCGGCATCGTTGCGCTGATCATCATCGGTCCGAAGGAACTGCCCGGAGTTCTCAGGGGCATGGGGCAGGCGCTGGCGAAGCTGCGGCGTATGGCGTCCGACTTCCAGTACCAGTTCAATCAGGCGCTGCAGGAGGCGGAGGTCGACAAGGTCAAGTCGTCGATCAGCAGCGTCACGGATTCGGTGACCAGTGCGACGTCATCCACGTTCAACCCGATCGATTACGCGCGCGACCAGATCAAATCAGCGGTGGATGACATCAAGGGGCAGCCTGCCACCGATGCCATCGGTCCCCCGGCTCCTGACCCGCTGGCGCAGGCCATTCCGGCGCCGCCGTCCTACACGGCGGATCCCGCCGCCATTCAGAACGCCTTCGGGCAGGTTCCGGTCGCACCGCCTCCCGCCTTCGCGACGTCGCCTGCGGTCTCGACGACACAGCCGCTTGGGGCTGCACCCGTCGATCCGCCATCTGCGTTCATGGCGGCGCCGGGCGCGCCCCAGCCTGACAACGCAGCGGCGGTGGAAGCCCCCGCCAAACCGAAGCGGAGCCGCAAGGACGCCGCTCCGGCCGTGGCTGAGCCGGCGAGCGCAACCGATACGGCGCCGTCCGACCAGCCCGAAAAGCCGAAGCGCGCCAGGAAGACCAAGGCATGACGCTCGCCCCCGCCCCGGAAGAGAAGATCAAGGCGGACGAGGAGGCCATCGAGGCCTCCAAGGCGCCCCTGCTGGATCACCTCATCGAACTGCGCTCGCGCCTGATCAAGGCGATGCTCGGCTT
>CAZEZD010000323.1:0-3817 GCA_964516115.1 uncultured Hyphomicrobiales bacterium | reverse complement strand
CAATCGTGCCGATGTTGCAATGCGGCTTGTTGCGTTCGAACTTTTCCTTGGCCATCGGTCGTGGTCCTTCGGCTGCCAAAATACGGGCGTGCCCGCGGTGGGCGGTCGGTTACGGGTTTTCGCGCCGCTGTTCAAGAGCGAATGTGAGCGGCGGGCGCGACAATCTGCCGGAACGGGAGAGGCTTGGAGCGGGTAGCGGGAATCGAACCCGCGTATTCAGCTTGGAAGGCTGCTGCTCTACCATTGAGCTATACCCGCACCGGATCGGCGAGTGACCACATTTGCGCGCCGCGATCAAGAGGCGACGGTCTGCCGTGCGCCGGAAAGCCTTGTCGCCCCGACGGATTGCCGGCTTCATTCCCATCCCGCATCTGCGCCCTGCGGCCATGGCGGCGCATCGCCGTGATGCATGCCCGATCCCGCCCTCCTCAAGCCCGACAGCATCCGTCTCGCACCCCTCGCTGCACCGCTGGCGGTCACGCAGATCATTGGCTGGGGCACGACGTTCTGGCTGCCGGCCATGCTGGTCGGCCCGATGGGAGCGGAACTCGCCATTCCGCCCGAAGCCATCTTCGGCGGCGTCACCGTCATGCTGCTGGTGAGCGCGGCGGTCGCGCCGCGCCTCGGGCGCATCATCGATGCGAGGGGATCGCGCTGGCCGATGGTCGCCGGCTCGCTCGCCTTCTTCCTCGCCCTCCTCGTCATTGCTCATGCGCGGGGCACGTGGAGCTACCTCGCCGGCTGGGTGCTGATCGGCATCGGCATGCCGCTGGCCCTGACACAGGCCGCGGCCGCGGCCATGGCGCAGATTGCCGGCCCGAAGGCACGACAGGCCATCGGCCTGCTGATGTTGCTCGGCGGGCTGTCCTCGACCATCTTCTGGCCGCTCGGGGCCTGGCTGGACGCCGCTTACGGCTGGCGGACGATGTGCCTCATCTTCGCCCTTTTCAACCTCGCCATCTGCGTTCCGGTGCATGCCCTCTTCGTCAAGCCCCTGGAAACGCGGGAGGGGCGCGAAACCGGGCTCACGACGGTGGCGCGCGGCCCCCCGCCGCTCACCGAGGAGCGCAGGCGCTCGGCCTTCATCCTGATGGCGGTCGCCTTCTCGCTCACCGGCTTCGTGTCATGGGGGCTCCCCCTGCAGATGGTGGAGATCCTCAAGGCCTTCGGGCATCCCGTGACCTTCGCGGTCCTTGTCGGCAGCCTGATGGGGCCTGCCCAGATGGCGGCACGGCTCGCCGAAATGCTGTTCGGGCGCTCGCTCGGCATCCTCACCGTCGGCGTGATCTCCGCCGCCCTCATGCCGATCGCCGTGGGCCTGCCGGTTCTCGGTCCCGGATCGGCGGTGGTCGCGGTGGCCTTCGTCTTCGGCTACGGCATGGCGGCCGGCGCGATGACCGTGGTTCGCAACGTCGCCCCCCTCGCCCTGTTCGGCCGCGAGACCTATGCCACGATGAACGGCTGGCTCAGCCTGCCGCAGAACATCGTCTTCGCCATGTCGCCCATGGTCTTCGCCTTCGTCATGCGCCACTGGGGCCCGACACCCACGCTCATCCTGGCCTTCGGGGCGGCCCTTGCCGCGCTCGGCACGATGTCCATGCTGGAGCGGCGGTTCCGCAGCGACGCCACGGCCTGACACGACCCCAGCCTGGTGAACCGCACGGAACTCGCGTTTGACGATAGTTGCGACCGCAACTATACGGATCAGAACAACGAACCGGAGGAACGCCCCATGACCCTGCAATATGTCACCGGCTTCGTGCCCACCGACGACCGCGGCGGCGGCACGCTGAAATACATGTCCGGCTTCGGCAATTCCTTCGAGACCGAGGCGCTGGCGGGCGCCCTGCCGATCGGCCGCAACTCGCCGCAGAAGTGCAACTACGGCCTCTATGCCGAGCAGCTCTCCGGCTCGCCCTTCACTGCCCCGCAGGCGACCAACCAGCGCTCCTGGCTCTACCGCATCCGCCCGTCGGTGAAGCACTCCGGCCGTTTCCGGAGGATCGACAAGGGTCTCACCCGCACGGCGCCCGATGCCCGCAACGAGAGCGCGCTTCCGATCGACCAGCTGCGCTGGGATCCAACGCCGCTGCCCACCGATCCCGTGACCTTCGCCACCGGCCTGTGGACCGTCACCACGGCGGGTGATTCCGACACGCAGGTCGGCATGGCCGCCCATGTCCTGGTCGTCACGCAGTCGATGGGCGACGAGTATTTCTTCAACTGCGACGGCGAGTTCCTGATCGTCGCGCAGGAGAACAGCCTGCGCTTCCTCACCGAGTTCGGCGTCATCGAGATCGAGCCCGGCGAAATCTGCGTCATCCCGCGCGGCATCGTCTTCAAGGTCGAGCTCGTGAACGGTCCGGCCCGCGCCTATGTCTGCGAGAACTACGGCGGCGCCTTCACCGTGCCGGACCGCGGACCGATCGGCGCCAACTGCCTCGCCAATTCCCGCGATTTCCTGACACCCGTGGCCGCCTACGAGGACCGCGAGGTGCCCTCCACCCTCTATGCCAAGTGGGGCGGCGAGCTCTATGCCGCGACCATCGACCAGTCACCGCTCGATGTCGTCGCCTGGCACGGCAACTACTACCCCTACAAGTACGACCTGAGGCACTTCTCGCCGGTCGGGCCGATCCTGTTCGACCATGCCGATCCGTCGATCTTCACGGTGATGACGGCGCCGTCCGAGACGCCGGGCACCGCCAACATCGACTTCGTCATCTTCCCCGAGCGGTGGATGGTGGGCGAGAACACGTTCCGCCCGCCCTGGTATCATCGCAACCTGATGAGCGAGTTCATGGGGCTGATCTATGGCGTCTATGACGCCAAGCCCGAGGGCTTCGTTCCCGGCGGCATGAGCCTGCACAACTGCATGCTGCCGCACGGGCCGGACATGACCGCCTTCGAGCACGCCAGCAATGTGGAGTTGAAGCCGCACAAGCTGACCGGCACCATGGCCTTCATGTTCGAGACGCGCTTTCCGCAGCGCGTGACGAAATGGGCGAGCGAGTTGTCGACCCTGCAGCCGAACTACACCGACTGCTGGAAGGACCTGAAGAAGCACTTCGACCCGACGCGCAAGGAGCCGAAGTGAGGCAGTCGGCCTTGGGCAGTCGGCAGTCGAAATCCCGATTGCCTCCTGGCGATTGCCGACTGCCGCCAGCTCAACTGACAACCGGCAGGTCGACGACGTCGTAGGCGTGCGACATGGCGCGCTTGAGGACGGGGTCGACCAGTTCCATCTCGAAGCGCGCCGCCGGGCGGATGCCGCCGATTGCCCCGAGCGTGCCACCGAACATCAGCGTGGCCGGCAGCAGCGTATCGCGGCCCGTCCACTTGCCGATGAGGTCGGAAGGCGGCCGCAGCGCCGCCAGCGCGCCCTCCTGGTAGAGCACCCGCTCGCCGCCGATGACGGCGTGGGCGCGCAGGATGAGTTCGTCCCAATGCGGGGCGACCTCCTCGTAGCGCCACAGCATTGTGCCGACCGGCTTGGCGCACATCTGCTTCGACAGGGCGATGCCGTAGGTCTCCGCCTTGCGGTCGGTGTGGTCGGAGCCGACCGTCACCCACAGCCCGTCGGCGAGCGAAACGATGACCGGCTCGATCTCGCCGGAGGAGTCGGGACCGAGCACCTCCACCCGGCGGCTCTGCGTCACCAGCGAGGCCGCGCCGCGATAGAAGACCGGCACCGACGAGGGGGGCGGCACGCCGATGGCGGCGAGTTCGTGAATGTGGTGCTGGATCGCCGCCTCGTCGCGACCCGCCCAGCCGGCGATCACCAGCGTCTCGAGTTCGAGGGAGATGCGGTCGGAGC
>CAZEZD010000322.1:0-3824 GCA_964516115.1 uncultured Hyphomicrobiales bacterium | reverse complement strand
GCGCTGACCAAACCCAGCCGCGCGCCGATGACCCGCCACGAGGGCGGCTACTACATCCGCCTCGAAGTGGTGGACAAGCCGGGCACAGCGGCGCGGATCGCCTCGCGCATGGCGCAGAACAACATCTCGCTGGAGTCGATCGTCCAGCGCCGGGCAGGACCCGTGCGCGGTGGGACCGATCCGGCGGCCGCGGCGGCGCCGGCGCCCGTCGTGCTGATCACCTATGCGACGACGGAAGCCGCGGTGCGCCGCGCCCTCAAGGCGATGGACGGCGACGGCATCCTTCTGGGTACGCCCCAGGTCATCCGCATCGAACGCAACTGAACAACAAACCGACCTTCCAACGGGGACGTCACATGGCCGAACAAGGGCTTTCCATTCCGAAGAATCTCGTGATCGAGCGCGTCCTCTCGATGGAACTCGTGCGGGTGACGGAGAGGGCGGCCGTGGCCTCGGCCCGCCTGCGTGGCCGCGGCAACGAGAAGGCCGCCGACCAGGCGGCGGTCGATGCCATGCGGCGCGAGCTCAACAAGCTGCCGATCGACGGCACCGTGGTGATCGGCGAGGGCGAGCGCGACGAGGCGCCGATGCTCTATATCGGCGAGGAGGTCGGCACCAAGCGCGGGCCGAAGGTCGATATCGCCCTCGATCCGCTGGAAGGCACCACGCTCTGTGCCAAGGACATGCCGGGCTCCATCGCCGTCATCGCCATGGCCGAGCATGGCTCGCTGCTCAATGCCCCTGACGTCTACATGGACAAGATCGCGGTCGGCCCCGGCTATCCGAAGGGCGTCGTCGACCTCGACGCCTCTGCCGTCGACAATATCCACGCCGTCGCCAGGGCCAAGGGCGTGAAGCCGAACGAGATCACCGCGCTGATCATGGATCGCCCGCGCCACTCGAAGCTGATCGAGGCGGTGCGCGGCACCGGCGCCGCCATTCGCCTGATCACCGATGGCGATGTTGCCGGCGTGATCCACACGGCCAATGCGCTGGAGACCGGCATCGATATCTATCTCGGCATCGGTGGCGCGCCCGAGGGCGTGCTGGCCGCTGCGGCGCTGCGCTGCGTCGGCGGCCAGATGCAGGGCCGCCTGATCCTCGACAGCGAGGCCAAGGTGGAGCGCGCCCGCAAGATGGGCGTCAAGGACCCGAACAAGAAGTACGAGATGGAGGAGATGGCTTCCGGCGACGTCATCGTCTCGGCCACGGGCGTGACCGACGGCGCGCTGCTGAAGGGCGTCGTCTTCGGTCCCGACCTGATCACCACCGAGACCATCGTGTACCGTTCGACGACCGGCACCGTGCGCCGCATCTTCGGCGAGCACCGCCAGTTCGAGAAATTCCACCTCGACTGAGCCGATGGATCGCCGCCGGCTGTTTCTGGGCATCGAACGGTCGGCGCTGGGCCGCGCCTGGCGCGACCGGCTCGACGATCCCGGGCGGGCGCAGGCGCTGGCGATCACCCAGGCCCACGGCCTTCCGGACATCCTGTCGCGCGTGCTGGCGGGCCGCGGCGTGTCGACCGAGACGGCGGCCGACTTCCTCGACCCGACCATCCGCACCGCCATGCCGGACCCCTCCGTCCTCACCGACATGGACCGGGCGGTCGAGCGTCTCGCCAAGGCGGTGCTGACCGGCGAGCAGGTCGCCATCTTCGGCGACTACGACGTCGACGGCGCCTCGTCCTCGGCAGTCCTGGCGCTGTTCCTCCGGGCGGCGGGGCTCGATCCCTTCCTGCACATTCCCGACCGCATCTTCGAGGGCTACGGCCCGAACGCCGAGGCGCTGCGAATGCTGGCGGGGAAGGGGGCGACGCTGCTCGTCACGCTCGACTGCGGCACGACCAGCCACCAGGTGCTCGGCGAGGCCGCGGCCATCGGCCTTGACGTCGTCGTCTGCGACCACCACCAGGCCGACGAGACGCTTCCGGCCGTCGAGGCGGTCGTGAATCCGAACCGGCAGGATGACCTCTCCGGCCTCGGGCAACTTTGTGCCGCCGGCGTCACCTTCATGCTGGTGGTGGCGCTCAACCGCCACCTGCGCGGCAAAGGACACTGGACGACCGCGCGCCCTGAACCGGATCTCATGGGGCTGCTCGACCTCGTGGCGCTCGGAACCGTCGCCGACGTCGTGCCTCTCACGGGACTCAACCGCGCCTTCGTCACCCGCGGCCTTGCCGTGATGCGACGACGCGAGAATGCCGGCCTCAGGGCCCTCATGGACGTCGCGCGGCTCGACGGGCCGCCGACGCCCTATCACCTCGGCTTCCTGCTCGGACCGCGCATCAATGCCGGCGGCCGTATCGGCGATGCGGCGCTCGGCCTGCGCCTGCTCATGACGGAAGACACGCTGGAGGCCGGCCGCCTCGCCGCCGAGCTCGACCGTCTCAACCGCGAGCGGCAGGTGGTGGAGATCGGCACGCTGGAGGAGGCGGAGGCAGAAGCGCTGGCGTCGCTGGGGCCGCTGGAGGAGGGCTCCTCGGTGGTGGTCACGGCCGGCAACGGCTGGCACCCCGGCGTTGTCGGGCTGGTGGCCTCGCGGCTGAAGGAGCGCTTCAAGCGCCCGGCTTTCGCTGTCGCCTTCACCGGCGACCTCGGCACCGGCTCCGGGCGGTCGCTGCCCGGCGTCGACCTCGGCGCCATCGTGCGCCGGGCGGTTACCTCCGGTATCGTCCTCAAGGGCGGCGGCCACGCCATGGCGGCAGGGATCACCGTTCATCGCGACCGACTCGCGGAGTTCCGCGCGTTTCTCGAGGCGGGCCTCGCCGGGGCGGTCGAACGCGCGCGGCGGGATGACGCCCTGCTGGTCGATGCGGCCACAACGGCTGGAGCGCTGACGACCGACCTCGTGGAGATGCTGGGTCGTGCGGGGCCGTTCGGAACCGGCAATCCGGAGCCCGTGCTCGTCCTTCCCGCCCACACCCTCGCCCATGTCGACGAACTGGCCGGGTCCCACCTGCGTGCCCGTCTGCGCAGCGGCGATGGCAAGACCGTCGAGGCGATCGCCTTCCGGGCCGCCGGCCAGCCCCTGGGCCGCATGCTGGCGGACCGGCGCGGCCAGCCGCTACATTTCGCCGGTACGGCCTCGATCAACCGCTGGCAGGGGCGGGAGCGCGCGCAGTTCCGCCTCGTCGATGCCGCGGCGCCCGAAACGCGCTAGCTCATCCGCCGAGGATCACCGGGCGCATGTCGGCGAGGCGGCGCAGGGCGGAGGTCGCCAGCGGAGTGCGCGGAGGCGGATCAGTTCGCGCGTCGCGGGTCGCCATCAGACGCTGCGCCTGGATGGCGAGGGTGCGGGCGCGGGCGGCAAGCCCGTCATCCGCCTTCAGGGCATCGCGCAAGGCGGCGAGGATCATGCCCGGCTGGGCCGCCGGATCGATGCAGGTTCTCACGTCCTCCAGCAGGTCGGCGAAGGAGGGAGACCAGGCCGGATCACGCAGACGCCACTGGACCAGCGAGACGAGGCCGTCGTCCAGCGCACTACCCTCCGCCGTGGATGGAACCACCGACGCCCGATCCTTCATGGCGAACCCGAACGCAACAGTGACGAAAAAGGAATCGGCTGAGCCGACGAAGGGATTGCATCGTGCAGCTGCCGTTACGGCAACGGTTCATTCCGGTGGGAGCCATGTTGTCCACAACTGGTCATGCTGCATCGCACCGCGCCATCGCACCGCAGCACCCTGTCGAGGCGTGATCCGCTTCCGCCGCGGAATGTCGGCTGGTCAGCCGCTTGTCCTGCGGCTAGTCTGACGAACGCCGTCACTATCGGGCCGGCATGTCAGTGAGGAGATGAGCATGGGTTTCTTCGATTTCGTCAAG
>CAZEZD010000321.1:0-3829 GCA_964516115.1 uncultured Hyphomicrobiales bacterium | reverse complement strand
CCGTGTAGGGCAGCCCGCACTCCTCCAGCATGATGGTGATCTTCCAGCCGTTCGGGGTCGGCCAGTAGTAGAGATCGATCGGGCGTTGCGACATGGAGCGTCTCCGCGGGGGGCGTTTCGGGCGGCTCCGGTTGTCTCCGGCGGTCCGCAGGGGCGCGAAGCTAGCAGGTCGCGGCGCGAGGCCAAGCCCCCGGCCGTCACATCCGTGCGATGCCTCATTTGCACGGTTGCAGGAACAGGGCAGGATACAACCTGAGTGGCGTTCATCCTGCGTTGGGCCGGACGGTGGAACGATGCCCGCGATCAGGATGTCCCGCGATCACGATCGCCCCGCGATCACAAGGAGGATCACCATGCGACTTCACTGGCTGGCGGCCATTGCCGCCCTCGTCCTCACCGCCGACATGGTTGCCGCCCAGACGGCGACGGCGCCTGCGCGCAGCCGCCCCGCCGCGACCGCGACGACGACCCCCCCGGCCGCGACCACGACCACGACGACGCCCCGTCGGGCGCGCTCGGCGGCGCAGTTGCGCAACGACCAGATCATGCGCGACTGCGGCGCCGAATGGCGGCGTGACAAGCCCCGCCTGCAGGCCGCCGGCAAGACCTGGCGCACCTTTCTCCCCGAATGCCGCGCGCGCCGCGTCCGCAGCTGACCCTCGCCCGGCCCGGGATGGTGCTCAGTCGAGCGCCATCTTGAAGCCTTCGTGGCTCCTGGCGAACCCCAGCCGCTCGTAGAAGCGGTGGGCGTCGGTCCTGTTCTTGTTGGACGAGAGTTCGATCAGACCGATGCCCTTCTCGCGCGCCACGACGAGCGCATGGCGCATCATGGCGGCGCCGATGCCGCTTCCCCGCAGCGCCGGGTCGACATGGACGCTCTCGATCTTGCCGCGCGTGCGGCCGCGCTCGGCGATGCCCGGCAGGACGGTCAGCTGGTAGGTGCCGACCACCCGGCCCGCCAGTTCCGCCACGTAGAGGTGGTTGGCCTCCGATGCGGCGATGCGCCGATAGGCCTCGGCATAGACCGGCAGACGACCTTCCGCCTCGGCCTCGGCCGCCCCCATGGGCATGGAAGCATTGCCCATGGCGATGAGCGCAGCGATCCGCGGCACGTCGGCCGCGGTCGCCTCGCGCAGGGTGGCCGCGGCCGAACTCACGGACGCGATGCCTTGGGCAGGCCGTCGCTCGGGATGAAGCCCGGCAGCGCCTCCATGCGCGTAATCCAGGCGCCGATGGCCGGATAGGCCTTGAGGTCGAAGCCTGCCTGCGGCGCATAGGCGACGACGCCATAGACGTCGATGTCGCCGATGGTCGGCTGCGCGCCCGCCAGCCAGTCGGACTTGGCCAGCGCCTCGTCGAGCACCTTCAGGGCCATGTTGCCCTCGGCCCAGTACATTTCCATGATGGCTTGCGTGAAGTTGCGGATGCCGAAGCGCTGGGCACGCGAGCGGTAGATGGGGCCGGCGAGCCGGTCGAAGTCCCAGAACATCCATTCGCGGGCGCGGGCGAGATCGCCGACGCCATCGCCCTTGAACTTGCCGAGCTCGGCGGTGAGATGCTCGAGGATTGCCGCTGACTGGCATAGCGCGATACCCGCCTTCGAATCCTCCAGCACGGGCACCTGCCCGAAGCGGTTCTTGGCGAGGAAGGCCGGCGTCTTGTGTTCGCCGGCGCGCAGATTGATGGAGTTGTAGGCGAAATCCTCGCCGCAGAGGCTGAGCATGAGGCCGACCTTGTAGGTCGGTCCCGACAGCCAGAAACCGTTGAGCGTGAAGCGCTTCGTCATGTTTGTCCTCCCTGAGGGAGGCGCATGGAAGACGGCAATGGCCGATGCGCGCAAGTGGGGAGAACTGCGTTCCTGCCATTCACCGTTGCGGGTCGCCGAAACACCATCCGATGAACCGGCCCAGGGCATCCACGAGGATCAGAAGACCTGCGGCGATCAGCAGGATTTCCCACCCCACGCCGCTCGTCGCCACGATGATGGGGTCGGCGCCGGCCGGCGAATGAACCGTGTCGGTGAGAAGCATCGCCACAAGGGCCAGAGCCACCGCTGCTGCAACGGCATAGTCGCTCCGCCCCAGCATGACCGCCACGAACCCGGCAGCCAGACCGAAGGCGTGACCGCCATAGAGGCTGCGCGGGCGTGCCATCCGGCTGTCCGGCATGCCGAAGACGATGACGGCCGATCCGCCGATGGAGGCGAGCAGCAGGGGCAGGGAAAAAGCCCTGAAGGCAAATGTCGCCGCCAGGACCACGCCGGCAGTTGCGCCCGCCGCGACCGCGAGCCTGTATGGCCTGTGCGGCCGTCTTTGAAGAACCATGAAACGCCTCCGCGCCCATTCTCTGGACAACGGAGCGTCACAAGCAAGTCGCATGCATAACCGTCAGCGGCGGCGATGCGGCCTGTTTCGTTGGCCCGGCTTCGGAGCCGGCGTCTTGAACACCGGCGGGGCGAGAAGGGCGTCGATCCGCGCGCGGACGGTCTTGTCCATGGCGCTGTGGCCCCAGACGCCGGACAGCACGCGCCTGAACGCCGGGTCGCGGCGGGCGCGATCGAGCACCCGATCGATGACGGCCGGCCCGGCGTTCACCAGCAGGCTTTCGAGCGTCCCGGCGCCGAGATAGGCGCGCTGCTCGTCGTTCTCGCAGAGGTCGCTCGCGGTGAAGATGAAGGCGAGCGTCGTATCGATGTCGTCGTGCAGCATCGAGAAGGCGCAGTCGAAGGCGATATCGTGATCGATGGCCTCCGGGTGGCCCTGTCGCAGGTAGCCGCGGGCGATGCGCGCGAGGTCACGCCGGCCATCGGCACCCCGGCAGAGCGGCCCGTCGGGATTGTCGCGGCATTCGAGGCAGGGCTGGAAACAGGCTGCGGGCATGGCCCTTGGTCGCGGCCACCTCTGCCGAGGTTCAATGCGATCGGCTATTCGATGCCGAGCTTCGTCTTCAGCATCTCGTTGACGGCGCCCGGATTGGCCTTGCCGCCCGAGGCCTTCATCACCTGGCCCACAAACCAGCCGAGCATGGTGGGCTTGGCCTTGACCTGTTCGACCTTGTCCGGATTGGCGTCGATGACCTCGTCGATGACCCTTTCGATCTCTCCGGTGTCGGTGACCTGGCGCATGCCGCGCGCCTCGACGATGGCGGCGGGGTCGCCACCTTCGGTAAAGACGATCTCGAACAGGTCCTTGGCGATCTTGCCGGAAATGGTGCCGGCCTGGATCAGGTCGATGATGCCCCCGATCTGCGCCGGGGACACCGGCGATGCAGTGACGTCCTTGCCTTCCTTGTTGAGGCGGCCGAACAGCTCGTTGATCACCCAGTTGGCGGCCGTTTTCCCGTCACGCCCCTTGGCGACGGCCTCGAAATAGTCGGCGCTCTCCTTCTCCAGAACGAGGATGGAGGCATCATAGGGCGTCAGGCCGTAGGCCGCGATCAGGCGCGCCTTCTTGGCGTCGGGCAGCTCCGGCAGGTGGGAAGCAAGTTCGTCCACATAGGCCTGGCTGAATTCGAGCGGCAGGAGGTCCGGGTCGGGGAAGTAGCGGTAGTCGTGCGCCTCTTCCTTCGAGCGCATGGAACGCGTCTCGCCCTTGCCGGCGTCGTAGAGGCGCGTCTCCTGGTCGATCGTGCCGCCATCCTCGATGATGCCGATCTGCCGCCGCGCCTCATACTCGATCGCCTGGCCGATGAAGCGGATGGAGTTGACGTTCTTGATCTCGCAGCGCGTGCCGAAGGCATCGCCCGGCTTGCGCACCGAGACGTTCACGTCGGCGCGGAGGTTCCCCTTCTCCATGTCGCCGTCGCAGGTGCCGAGATAGCGCAGGATGGT
>CAZEZD010000320.1:0-3885 GCA_964516115.1 uncultured Hyphomicrobiales bacterium | reverse complement strand
ACCTGGGTCGGCGGCCTGCACACGCCGAGCGACGGACGCGCCGAGCCCTCCATGGCGGTTCCGGCTCTGGCCGTCGCCGCCCGCAAGCACGGCGTCACCATCCACCAGGGCTGCGCCGCCCGCGGCCTCGAGACATCCGGCGGGCGGGTGTCGGGGGTGGTCACCGAGAAGGGCACCATCCGCACCAACGCGGCCCTGCTCTCCGGCGGCGCGTGGTCGTCGCTGTTCTGCCGCCGCCACGGCATCGAGCTGCCGGTGGGCCTCGTCAACGCCACAGCATGCCGGACGACGCCGGCCCCCGAGATCACCGATGGCGCCCTCGGCACCGACTTCTTCTGCATCCGCCGCCGCCTCGACGGCGGGCTCACCCTGGCGCTCCGCGGCCGCGGCACCGTCGAACTGACGCCCGACCTCATCCGCTATGCCCGCACTTTCCTGCCGACTTACCGGGAGCGCCGAAAGGGCCTGAAAATCTCCTTCGGCAAGCCCTTCCTCGACCAGTTGCTGCGCGGCACGAACTGGCCCCTCGACAAGCCCTCGCCCTTCGAGGCCGAGCGCGTGCGTGACCCCGCCCCCGACATGACGCTGGTCGAGGAGGCGCTCGCGGCCCTGATCAAGGCCAATCCCGCCCTCCACGGCATCAAGATTGCCGAGGCCTGGGGCGGCACCATCGACACCACGCCCGACACGATTCCCGTGATCTCCGCCGTCGACAAGCTGCCCGGCTTCTTCCTCGCCACCGGATTTTCCGGCCACGGCTTCGGCATCGGACCTGCCGCCGGCCGTCTTGCCGCCGACATCGTCATGGGCGATGCGCCGCTGATCGACCCGGCCGCCTATTCCTACGAGCGCCTCGTCGATGGTCGCCCGCTCGCACCCGTCGGGCTGTTCTGAGGACCCGATGACGCTTCTCTACAAGGCCAATGCCGTCCGCGGCGCGGAGTGGGGACGGCACGTCGCGGCACTGGCGCCCGACCTGCCCTTTCGCCTGTGGCCGGATATCGGCGACCCCGCCGCGGTGCGCTACCTCGCCACATGGGTGCCGCCGGACGACATCGCCGCGACCTTCCCCAACCTCGAACTGGTCTTCTCGGTCGGCGCCGGCGTCGACCAGTTCGACTTCGCCAAGGTCCCCGATCACGTGCCCCTCGTCCGCATGCTGGAGCCGGGCATCGCCGCAGGCATGGTCGAATATGTCACTCTGGCCGTTCTCGCCCTGCACCGCGACATGCCGCGCTTCCTCGACCAGCAGCGTCGCCAGGTGTGGAAGGAGATCCAGATCACCGCCGCCGCCCGCCGCAGGGTCGGCGTCATGGGCCTCGGCCAGCTCGGCCACGCGGTGCTGGAGCGGCTGAAGGCCTTCGGCTTTCCGCTGGCCGGCTGGAACCGCTCGCCGCGCGCCATCGATGGCGTCGAGTGCTTCGCCGGCGCTGACAGCCTGAAGGAATTCCTCGGGCGGACCGACATCCTCATCTGTCTCCTGCCGCTCACCGACGAGACACACGGCATCTTGAACCGCGATCTTTTCGCCGCCATGCCGCCGGGCGCCATGCTGGTGAACGTCGGCAGGGGCGGCCATCTGGTGGAAGCGGACTTTCTGGCCGCTCTCGACTCCGGCCAGCTTTCCGCCGCCATGCTGGACGTCGCCGACCCCGAGCCGCTGCCACCAGGCCATCCGTTCTGGCACCACGACAAGATCATCCTCACCCCCCACGTCGCCAGCATGACGACGCCGGAAACGGCGGTCCGCTTCGTGCTCGACACCATCGCCCGCCACAGGAGAGGCGAGGCCCTGCCCGGCCTCGTCGACCGTTCGCGGGGCTACTGATCGGCCGTTCCACGTCCCGGTACGCGAGCGCCGACGCGATCCCGCCAACGCAGGGTTGATCCTGCGCAAGGCGAGTCCCTGCCGTTTGTCGCTGAATGACAGTTCATCATGCAGGGGAGGCGTGCCATGAGCGACAGTCGGACGGGAACAGCTCCTCAAACGGGCGAGGCGACGCCCACCCCGCCGCCGTCCTGGCTGCGCCAGCATTGGGGGCTGCTGTTAGCCATCCTCGCGCTGGCGGTGATCCTTGTCCTGCCGACGCCGGTGGGCCTGACGGTGGCCGGCCACAGGATGCTCGCCATCCTCGCCTTCGCCGTCATCGTCTGGATGACGGAAGCGGTGGACTATGCGGTTTCGGCGGTGATCATCGCGGCGCTGATGGCCTTCCTGCTCGGCCTGTCGCCCAGCCTGACCAATCCCAACGTGCTGATGGGCACCAGCGCGGGCCTCGGCCTCGCCTTTTCCGGCTTCGCCAACACGGCCCTGGCGCTGGTCGCTGCGGCCCTGTTCATCGCTGCCGCGATGACCGCGACCGGCCTCGACAAGCGCATCGCTCTCGTCATCCTCTCGCGCGTCGGCGGCGAGACGCGCCAGGTCATCATCGGGGCCATGCTCGTGGGCTTCGTCATGGCCTTCCTCGTCCCCTCCACCACGGCGCGCGTCGCCTGCCTCGTGCCGATCATGGTCGGCATCATCAAGGCCTTCGGCGTCGACCGGAAGGGCGCCTTCGCCGGCATGTTGATGATCACCACGGTGCAGACGGCCAGCATCTGGAACGTCGGAATCAAGACGGCGGCGGCCCAGAACATGGTCGCCGTCGGCTTCATCGAGCGCACGCTGCAGAAGACCATCACCTGGCTGGAATGGTTCATCGCCGCGGCGCCCTTCGCCGTCCTGATGACCATCGCCCTCTACTTCGTCATGACCACCATGATGCGGCCCGAGGTGAAGGCCGTGCCGGGCGGCCGCGAGGCCATCGCGACATCGCTGGCCGAGCTCGGCCCGATGACGCTGGCGGAGAAGAAGCTGCTCGCCATCTCGCTGACCCTGCTCGCCTTCTGGTCGACCGAAGGCGTCCTGCACCGCTTCGACACCTCCTCCACCACCGTCGCCGCCGTTGCGCTGATGTTCCTGCCCGGCATCGGAATCATGACCTGGAAGGACGCGCAGCCGCGGATTCCGTGGGGAACCGTGGTCCTTTTCGGCATCGGCATCAGTCTCGGCACGGCATTGCTCCAGACCCGCGCCGCGGTGTTCCTCGCCGACATCGTCGTCGCCCAGTTCGGGTTGAAGCAGGCGACGGCCCTGTTCATCCTCGGCACCCTCAGCCTGTTCCTGACCGTGATCCACCTCGGCTTCGCCAGCGCCACGGCGCTCGCCTCGGCAATGATCCCGATCGTCATCGCCGTGCTGCAGAACGTCGCCACCCCCGGCATCAACATCGCCGGCATGACCATGCTGCTGCAGTTCGTGGTCAGCTTCGGCTTCATCCTGGTGGTGAACGCGCCGCAGAACATGGTGGCCTACGGCACGGAGACATTCGAGGCGCGTGACTTCGTCCGCACCGGCCTCGTGCTGACCGTCATTGCACTCGCCCTCGTCATGCTGCTCGGCGCCACCTACTGGCATTGGCTCGGCTACAGCTGAGCCGAGAGACAGTCAGCCGGCGGCCGAACGCACGATCTCCAACGGTTCCTCGGCCCCGGCGGGGTCGCCGGGAGCCGTTTCGCAGCCGAGATCGGGCGAGGCGACGATGCGGCGGTTGTGGAAATCGGTCCGCACCACGAAGAGCCCGCGCTCCTCGAAATAGGCGAGGAGCCGCCGCGCACGGCTCGGCGAATGGCTGCCATAGACCCGCGCGATAGTCGCATCCGACGGACACGGCGCGCCCGTCATCGCCGCCCGGGCGAGGACGAGGAACACGCCCTGCAGGTCGTCGGGAAGTGATGCGGACAGCTCCACGGCCTGCGACCAGCCCTCTTCGCCGCCCTTGGTCATGTCGACCCCGGCCCGCGCCACGGCGAAGCGGCGGCGGAAATCGGCGAGGGTCAGCGGCT